>NZ_KV821520.1:6794-31502 GCF_001815675.1 Neisseria sp. HMSC065D04 | reverse complement strand
CCGTACTGGTTTAAAGTTAATCCACTATAAAATATTGTCATGATTGAATTGTCAGTCAGCCTTTGTGCCGTTATGATTGAGTCTGTCCCACCCGAATCTTAAGGAATCTATATGACTACTTGGTTTATCGTTGCCGCCGCCGTCCTGATTGTCGAGCTGTTTGTCGGTACTGTATATCTCTTGGTTGTCAGCGCGGCTTTGTTCGGCGCGGGATTGGTGTATGGACTGACCGGTAATACTTCAATCGCCGTCGCTGCGGCAGCCGTTTTATCCGCCGTCGGTATCTGGGTGGTACACAGTAAATTCAAAAAAACTGCGCCCCGCCAAGAATTGAACGATGATTTGGACATCGGACAGACCGTTCAAATCCTCCGCCGCCTTCACGGCGATTGCTATGAAGTTTCGTATCGGGGAACGCACTGGCAGGCGCAGGCTGAAAATGCCGATGCCGTTCAGACGACCTCTACTGCCGTGATTACCGGTAAAAACGGTAATGTTTTACTCATTCGTTTCAATTGATTAATAAAATCAAAAGGAGCATCATGGGCGAATTGATTACCCTTCCTGAAAATATTCACCTATTAATATTAATCTTTGCTCTCACCGCATAAGGAAAAAACAATGGAATTTTTATACAGCTTTCCCGTCATCCTGTTGCTTGTCGTCGTAATTTTCGGCTTCAAAGCCTTTATCGTCGTGCCGCAACAGGAAGTTTACGTCGTCGAACGCCTCGGCAGATTTCACAACGCGCTGACCGCCGGTCTGAACATCCTGATTCCTTTCGTTGACCGCGTCGCCTACCGCCACTCGCTCAAAGAAGTACCCTTGGACGTTCCCAGCCAAGTTTGTATCACCCGAGACAATACCCAGCTTACCGTTGACGGCATCATCTACTTCCAAGTAACCGATCCGAAACTCGCTTCTTACGGCTCCAGCAACTACATCATGGCGATTACCCAGCTTGCCCAAACCACGCTGCGTTCGGTTATCGGCCGCATGGAATTGGACAAAACGTTTGAAGAACGCGACGAAATCAACAGCATCGTCGTTTCCGCGCTCGATGAAGCGGCAGGCGCATGGGGCGTGAAAGTATTGCGTTACGAAATCAAAGACTTGGTTCCGCCGCAAGAAATCCTGCGTTCTATGCAGGCGCAAATTACCGCCGAACGTGAAAAACGCGCCCGCATCGCCGAATCCGAAGGCCGCAAAATCGAGCAAATCAACCTTGCCAGCGGTCAGCGCGAAGCGGAAATCCAACAGTCTGAAGGTGAAGCGCAAGCCGCCATCAACGCGTCAAACGGTGAAAAAATCGCCCGCATCAACCGCGCACAAGGTGAAGCCGAAGCCCTGCGTCTGGTTGCCGAAGCCAACGCCGACGCCATCCGCAAAATCGCCGAGGCAGTCCGCTCAGAGGGCGGCTCCGAAGCCGTCAATCTGAAAGTTGCCGAGCAATATGTCGAAGCATTCAGCAATCTGGCAAAAGAAAGCACCACGCTGATCATGCCCGCCAACGTCGCCGACATCGGCAGCCTGGTTTCAGCCGGACTGAAGATTATCGACAGCAACAAAGCGGCAAAATAAACCTTACGTTTTGCCACAAGGTCGTCTGAAAACGAGTGCAACGCGTTTCGCTACCATAAACAGCGGATTTCGCCAAACCGTTTTTCAGACGACCTTTATTCACATGATGGCAGACAGGATGCCCATCTGACCAAGCTTCAAGACATTCTGATTGTTACCCAAGACCAATTCAATGACTCAGAAAACACACACCATCAAAACCTACCTCGTCGGCGGCGCCGTCCGCGATTATCTTTTAGGTTTGCCCGTCAAAGACCGCGACTGGGTGGTCGTCGGCGCTGACGCGCAAACTATGCTGGCGCAAGGCTTCCAGCCGGTCGGCAAAGATTTTCCCGTGTTCCTCCACCCCGAAACCCACGAAGAATACGCCCTCGCCCGTACCGAACGCAAAACCGCCAAGGGCTATGCCGGTTTCAGTTTCCACGCCGACAAAGACGTTACGCTGGAGCAGGATTTGATGCGCCGCGACCTGACCATCAACGCGATGGCGCAGGATTCAGACGACCTCATCATCGACCCCTTCGGTGGGCAACAGGATTTGGCAGCGGGCATTTTGCGCCACGTCTCGCCCGCCTTTGCCGAAGACCCCGTCCGCATCCTGCGTACCGCCCGCTTTGCCGCGCGCTACGGTTTTGAAATCGCCGAAGAAACCATGAAACTGATGCGGCAGATGGTGGAAAACGGCGAAGCAGACGCTTTGGTTGCCGAGCGCGTCTGGCAGGAGTTGGCGAAAGGTTTGATGGAAAAAAATCCCCGAAGGATGATTGAAGTATTGCGCGAATGCGGTGCGCTCAAAGTTTTGCTGCCCGAGGTCGATGCCCTCTTCGGCGTGCCGCAACGCGCCGACTATCATCCCGAAATCGACAGCGGCATCCATACGCTGATGGTACTGCAACGCGCCGCCGATATGGGGCTGAGCCTGCCCGAGCGCTACGCCGCCCTGCTGCACGATTTAGGCAAAGCCAAAACACCGCCCGACATCCTGCCCAAACATCACGGACACGACCTCAACGGCGTCGAACCCGTGCGCGAAGTCAATCAGCGGCTGCGTGCGCCGAGACACTGCGCCGAGCTTGCCGAACTTGTCTGCCGTTGGCACATCATGTTCCACCAAGTCGGGCAATTCAAAAACAAAACCATCTTAACCGTTTTGAAAAAAACCGACGCTTTCAGACGACCTGAACGCTTCGCTGCCGCCCTGAACGTCTGCATTGCCGACAAACAAGGTCGTCTGAACCACGAAAACGCCCCCTACCCGCAACGCGCGCATTGGCTCGCCCTGCTCGAAGCCGCCAACCAAGTGGATTCGGGCAAAATCGCCGCCGAATGCCGTGCGCAGGAAAAAGCGCACCTCATTGCCGAAGAAATCGACCGGGCTCGGTTGGCAAAAATTGCTCCTTTGCAAAAAGCGTATAAGACAGAAAAATAGGAAGCTCTTAATGACATCCTCACGTTATAAAATCGAACACGCGCCCGACGGCATTACTGTGTCTGCTCGTGTTGTACATGACTCTCAGGAAATCGGTTTTACCGCTCTATTTCTTATATTTTCCTTTGCTATTACATGCGTCGCGCCGTTTTACCTTGAAGAGCATTATTTCACTGATCCAATAATAATTCTTATCCATATACTTTTTACTTTCTACCTAGTTGGCTCACTGGTTTACAGCCTTCTCTGGCAACTTTTCGTACGTGAAAACATCAAGATCCGTAACCATACCCTGTCTCATGGATACACCTTGTTCTCCATTGGGCGTTGGCGTAGTTTTCCGCTATCAGAAATTTCCGAATGGCAGTTTCGTGACAATATTCCCAAAGCTCCTGTTGCAAGAGGAAGAAAAGCTAGGTACCCGGGCGAAAACTACTACCAAAACGGCATAAAACAATCGAGAAACAATATCCCCAATATCTTACATATCCAAAAATGCCAACAAGGCGCATGGTCTTTCGATTATCAGGAAAAAACCATACTTATCGGCGATTTTTTTGACAGCCGTGATGCTCAGATAATCAATACTGAATTGAACAGGTTTATCCCAGCATCCGCTAAAGCCCGTCAACTTTCAGACGACCTTTGAAACAGCCGCCACCATATCCGCTATAATCTGCCTCTCAGCCATTCCGTTACAAATATAAAAATCATGATCCTACAAACCGATTTATTGCCTAAAATCAACAACGAAGATTACCAACGCCTCATCCTCAAACACAGCGTAGAATTCAGCGAAGGCGAAATCCGCCTGCTGAACGAAATCCTCGAAAAATTCACCTTCGACGTCGTTCAGGCGCAGGCATTGGCGCAGGCGGTGATGCAGCAGGTGCGCTTCGATCCCAACGCCTACCACATCGACAGCGACGACGAAGACACCACAGGCATCTGCCCCCACTGCATCAACCCACCCATGCCGCCCCTGCGCGATTACCTCGTTTGGCGCGAAACACGCGGCTGAATCCCTTTCAAAAAGGTCGTCTGAAAACGGCAAACCGCTTTTCAGACGACCCTAAACCCACCGGAAAACCCATGCTGCAAACCGACAACCTGACCGCCGCCCAGCCCCAGCGCATCATCACCGCCCAAAGCATCTCCTCGCAGGAAGAGTTGCTCGAGCGCGCCCTGCGCCCTAAAACGCTGGACGACTATATCGGGCAAGACAAAGCCAAAGAACAGCTCGCCATCTTCATCCAAGCCGCCAAAAAACGCGGCGAAGCCCTAGACCACACCCTGCTCTTCGGCCCGCCCGGGCTGGGCAAAACCACGTTGGCACACATCATCGCCAAAGAGCTGGGCGTCAACCTGCGCCAAACCAGCGGCCCCGTCCTCGAACGCGCCGGCGACCTTGCCGCCCTTCTGACCAACCTCGAGCCGCACGACGTATTGTTTATCGACGAAATCCACCGCCTCAGCCCCGTCGTCGAAGAAATCCTCTACCCCGCGCTCGAAGACTACCAACTCGACATCATGATAGGCGAAGGCCCTGCCGCCCGTTCCGTCAAAATCGACCTGCCGCCCTTTACGCTCGTCGGCGCGACCACCCGCGCAGGTATGCTGACCAACCCACTGCGCGACCGCTTCGGTATCGTTGCCCGCTTGGAGTTTTACCAAAATCAAGACCTTGCCACCATCGTCAGCCGTTCCGCACAATTACTGCAACTCGACATGGGCGAAGAAGGCGCAATGGAAGTCGCCAAACGAAGCCGCGGCACACCCCGTATCGCCAACCGCCTGCTGCGCCGCGTACGCGATTTTGCCGATGTGAAAAACAACGGCGTCATCGATGCCGCCATCGCCGATGCCGCTTTAAGCATGCTGGATGTGGACGCGCAAGGTTTGGACGTCATGGACAGAAAATTCCTCGAAGCCATCCTGCACAAATTCAGCGGCGGTCCCGTCGGTCTTGATAACGTTGCCGCCGCCATCGGCGAATCCACGGACACCATCGAAGACGTTATCGAACCCTACCTCATCCAACAAGGCTTCCTGCAACGCACCCCGCGCGGCAGAATGGCTACCGAACGCGCCTACCTGCACTTCGGCTTGAAAATGGAAAAATAAGCGTATTGAAATGAAGAAAGGTCGTCTGAAACCGGATTTTTGGTTTTCAGACGACCTTTTGTTATCAGCGTAGTTGGTGCGGATAGGCTTTAAAGCAGAGCAAGGCAATCAAGCCCGAAATGGTATATAGTGGATTAACTCTAAATCAGGACAAGGCGACGAAGCCGCAGACAGTACAGATAGTACGGAACCGATTCACTTGGTACTTCAGCACCTTAGAGAATCGTTCTCTTTGAGCTAAGGCGAGGCAACGCGCCGTACTGGTTTAAAGTTAATCCACTATAAAAATTGGGAAACGATTTGCCAGGCAGTTCAGCACATTAGGCCACAGAAGCCAATTCTTTCCTCATGGCATCAATCACCGTTTTATAGTCCGGCTTGCCAAAGATGGCGGAACCTGCCACAAAAGTATCGGCACCCGCTGCCGCGACGGTGGCGATATTGTCGGTTTTGATACCGCCGTCCACTTCGATGGCGATATGCCGCCCGCTTTGCACTTCGTACCGATCCAACATCGCCCGCACTTGACGGATTTTTTCAAGGGTATGCGGGATGAAGCTTTGTCCGCCGAAACCGGGGTTGACCGACATCAGCAATACCATGTCCAGTCTGTCCAGTACATTTTCCAAAACGTAGGCGGGAGTTGCGGGATTCAACACCAATCCTGCCTGACAGCCCGCATCTTTAATCAGGCTGAGGCTGCGGTCGATATGGCGGCTGGCTTCGGGATGAAACGTGATAATCGACGCCCCTGCTTTGGCAAATGCCTGAATCAGATCGTCAACGGGTTCGACCATCAGATGCACATCAATCGGCACGGTGGCATAAGGCTTCAACGCTGCGCAGACCATAGGGCCGAAAGTCAGGTTCGGCACATAATGATTGTCCATCACGTCGAAATGAATCAAATCGGCTCCCGCTTCGATAACTTTCGTTACTTCTTCACCCAAACGGGCAAAATCGGCGGATAAGATACTGGGCGCAATACGGAAATTGTGGTTCATAGAAATCCAGTCGGATGGTGTGGTTTGATAAACGGATAATTTTTCATATTCTACCACCAACGCCTCATGCAACACTAACTATGCATTGTTAATATTTAACAAAAGTAAGCATATGCATAAATAATTATAGGTTAAGGATATGTTTTGTCAGAAATAAAATAAAGATATGAAGTTAACAAAAGTTAACTGGAGGGATACTGCCTTTCACACGCTAATCGGGTATATTTGCGCGGTTACGGAAACTAGGAAAACGCTGTGTCTGTCGGATTCAAATCTTATTTACCCCTCTGTGCATTATCGGTTGCGCTACTGACGGCTGTCAGTCAAGCACACGCCGGCCCCCAATATATCAAGCTGGACGATTTTCAAGCCAATTGCGACATCCGCTCCCTTAATCTGACGCAAGACCAACACAATGCTTTGCGCCGTATCCGTAATGATTACAAACAGGCATCGGACAAAGCATACCGCAAACTCGTCCGCACAGACCGTAACCGCCGCCAAGTCATTATGAAAATCCTTGCGGCAGATAATTTCGATCAAAACAACGCCCGCGATTATGTCGAAACCCGCTACTTGTCAAGCATGGATTTCGCCGTGGAAGAATTGGAAATCCAACACCGCTTCTACCACCTGCTCAATCCGCGCCAACGCCAGATTTGGCTCTCTTCCTGCCTTCGCTGACATATCGCCTTCCTGATTGGTCCGTACAAAAAGGTCGTCTGAAATCCTGTTTCAGACGACCTTTTAAACGATATGACAATTCAAAGCGATGCTATTGGAAGAAATTGAACCGGAAAAGCTTTCCCTACCCTTATCCTCCCGCAGATTTCAGTACGGCAGACCTATTTCCCAAAAACTCAATCCAAAACCCGTTGTTCCGGCAAACGTCCCGCCCAATCGCACGCAAACTGCCAAGCCGAACGTCCAGAACGGTTGCCGCGCATTTGCGCCCATTGCAATGCTGCCTTGCGTGCCGTTTCATCAAAATCTACGCCGAAGTCTCCCAGCCAATTTTCAACCGCTTGGAAGTAGTCGTTTTGATCAAACGGATAAAAACTCAACCACAAACCGAAACGGTCAGACAGGGAAATTTTTTCCTCAACGGCTTCTTTTTGATGGATTTCGCCGCGTATGCCTGTTGTCCCGATATTTTCATCCATATATTCAGGCATAAGGTGGCGCCGGTTAGAGGTCGCGTACACCAACACGTTGCTGCATCTTTGCGACAAACCGCCGTCCAATGCGGTTTTTAGGGCTTTGTAGGTTTCATCACCGGTTTCAAACGACAGGTCATCGCAGAATACGATAAATTTTTCGGGACGGTCTTTCAGCAAAAAAAGCAGCGCGGGCAGGCTGACCAAATCGCTCTTATCAACTTCAATCAGGCGCAGCCCTTGTTCGGCATATTCGTGCAACAGGGCTTTGACCAGCGAGGATTTACCCGTTCCGCGTGAACCGCTCATCAAAACATTATTCGCGGAGCGGCCTGCCAAAAACTGCTCGGTATTGCGTTTGAGTTTTTCGGTTTGCGTCCCGACGGCAGCCAGACGGTCAAGCGGGAATGTATGCGGGTTTGGCAGGCTCTCCAAAATCCCTTTTTTACCGACGCTGTGCCAACGGTAAGCCAAAGCGTTCCAGTCGGTTTTACCGGGTTTTTCAGGCAGTACCAAATCAAGACGGTCCAAAACGGAATAGGCTTTTTGCAAAAAGGCGGCAAGTTTCATATGTGCTCCTATCGTCCTGATGTAGCAGGATTTTGCTGCGCCATCACGCGCATTACGGTATCGACAACAGCTTGGGTTTGCGGATCGATTTCGATATTGATGATGTCACCCTCTTTCCGGCTGCCAAACAAAGTGCGCGTCAAAGTTTCCGGAATCAGGTGGACATTGAATTCCGTTTCGGTAACGTCGCCTATGGTCAGGCTGCAACCGTCCAAGCCGACAAAGCCTTTGCTCAAAATATAAGGTTTGAGCTCGGGTGGCAGTGCGAACCATACCGTGCGGTTAAACTCGCTGCGCTCTATCCGCGTAATCTGCGTAGTCGTCATGATATGCCCGCTCATGACGTGTCCGCCGATTTCATCGCCGAAACGGGCGGCACGTTCGAGATTGACGGCATCTCCCGTTTTCAGACGACCCAAATTGGTCTTTTCCAAGGTTTCTTTCATCAAATCAAAGCTGACCGCATCGCCGTCAATTTGGGTAATGGTCAGGCAGCAGCCGTTGTTGGCGACGGATGCGCCGATTTGCAGATGCTCGGTCATCCCATCGGGCAGTTTGACGACATGGGTACGGAAATCGGCGGACGGTTCGCGGATAGCGATAATTTCGCCGACACCTTGGACGATACCTGTAAACATGGGAGATTCTCCAATCGGTTTATTTGATGCGTTTGAAAACCAAATCCCAAACGCCGTGCCCCAAACGTTTGCCGCGGGCTTCAAATTTCGTTTCGGGACGGTAGTCGGGCGTAGGCGCGTAATCGGCGGCGGTATTTTGCAAATTGTCAAAACCGCTCAACACTTCCAGCATCTGCTGCGCGTATTCTTCCCAGTCGGTCGCCAGATGGATATAACCACCGACTTTCAGCTTGGGCAGCAGTTTCTGCAAAAACGGCGTCTGCACCAAGCGGCGTTTGTTATGGCGTTTTTTGTGCCAAGGGTCGGGAAAGAAAATGTGGATGCCGTCGAGCACGTCGTCTGAAAGCATATTTTCGACCACTTCGACCGCATCATGCCGCATCACGCGGATATTGCCGATGTGTTCTTCTTCAATCAATTTCAAAATGTTGCCGACGCCGGGACCATGTACATCAATCGCCAAAAAGTCGGTATCAGGCAGGCGCTTGGCAATTTCAACAGTCGCCACGCCCATGCCGAAACCGATTTCCAACACCTTGGGACGGTCGCTGCCGAAACGCTGATTCAAGTCCAACACGGAATCTTGGTAATCGATGCCGAATTGCGGCCACATCGTATCAATGGCACGCTGCTGCGCCGCAGTCATATGCCCTTGACGCAACACAAAGCTGCGGATGGAGCGTCTGTGCGCTTCAGGAATGGTGGAATCCGGGGTTATTTCGTTCATAAATTATTTCTTGTATCTGATAAAACTAGGGAAAGGTCGTCTGAAAATCTGTAATATGGTTTCAGACGACCTCTGAATGTATGGGGTCAACCGTTAAATGATTTGTTTTATAGTTGATGAATAAACATGAGACAAGTTGCCGACAGTATAAATCCTACCGAACTCATTTGCTTGCTGTTTTAAAGCATGACTAAATGGCTCACTTGGAGCTTAGGCACGCATTCTTGTTCATCCACTATTCTGTTTGACGAAAAGGTCGTCTGAAAAATTCAGACGACCTTTGACTGATAAATGCAATATCAGCAGTTTAATTCAACTGACTGAATACACTTATTTTTTCTTTTGAGCCGGCAGGTCGGTACAAGTACCCAATGCCACTTCGGCAGCCATACCGATGGATTCGCCCAAGGTCGGGTGCGGATGGATGGTTTTGCCGATGTCTTCAGCGTCGCAGCCCATTTCGATGGCCAAGCAGATTTCGCCAATCATATCGCCGCCGTTCGGACCGACGATACCGCCGCCGATGATACGGCCGGTTTCGGCATCAAAAATCAGCTTGGTGAAGCCGTTATCGCAACCGTTGGCAATCGCGCGACCGGAAGCAGCCCACGGGAAGTTGGCTTTGGTAATTTTGCGGCCGGATGCTTTGGCAGACAATTCGGTTTCGCCAACCCATGCCACTTCGGGAGCGGTGTAAGCCACGCCCGGAATCACGCGTGCATCGAAGTAAGCTTTGTGTCCGGCACAGTTTTCAGCGGCAACGTGGCCTTCGTGAACGGCTTTGTGCGCCAGCATAGGCTGACCGACGATGTCGCCGATGGCGTAGATGTGCGGCACATTGGTACGCATTTGTTTGTCGACTTCGATGAAGCCGCGGTCGGTTACAGCAACGCCTGCTTTTTCGGCGCTGATGAGTTTGCCGTTAGGCGCACGGCCGGCAGCAACCAATACGGCATCGTAGCGTTGCGGCTCTTTCGGCGCGTTTGCACCTTCGAAGGTAACGTAAACGCCGTCTTCTTTGGGCTCGACTGCGACGGTTTTGGTGTTGATCATGATGTTGTCAAAACGGTATTCGTTTTGTTTTTGCCATACCTTCACCAAATCGCGGTCGGCCCCTTGCATCAGGCCGTCCATCATCTCAACGACGTCAAGGCGCGAACCCAGCGTGCTGTAAACCGTACCCATTTCGAGGCCGATGATACCGCCGCCGATAATCAGCAGTTTGCCCGGTACTTCTTTCAGAGCCAATGCGCCGCTGGAATCAATGATACGCGGATCTTCAGGGATAAACGGCAGCTTGGTTACGCGGCTGCCCGCTGCGATGATACAGTTTTTGAACGCAACGATTTTTTTCTCGCCAGTAGGCGTAGCCTGCTCGTACACGTCGCCGGTAGTCAGCGACACTTCCAAGTGATGCGGATCCAAGAATTGACCGTCGCCTTGGATAACGTCCACTTTACGGCCTTTAGCCATGCCTGCCAAACCGGTAGTCAGGCGGGAAACCACGCCGTCTTTATAGCCGCGCAGCATGTCGATGTCGAGTTCAGGCTCGGGGTATTTGATGCCGTTGGCAGCCAAGTGGCGCACTTCGTCGATAACGGCAGCGTTGTGCAACAAGGCTTTGGAAGGGATACAACCAACGTTCAAGCAAACGCCGCCCAAGGTTTTGTAACGCTCGACAATGGCAACTTTCAGACCTTCATCAGCTGCGGCAAATGCAGCGGAGTAACCGCCAGGGCCGCCACCCAATACGACCACGTCGTACTCTGCATCGGCAGAACCACCGAATTGCGCCGCTTGCGGTGCAGGAGCGGCAGCTTTAGGGGCTTCTTGCGCAGGAGCAGCAGGTGCTTCGGCTTTAGGAGCGGCAGCCGCGCCTTCGGCTTCAACGACTACAATCAAGCCGCCTTCGGAGATTTTGTCGCCGACTTTAACTTTGACTTCTTTGACCACGCCCGCAACTTCGGCAGGCACGTCCATCGTCGCTTTGTCGGTTTCCAGGGTAATCAGGGTATCGTCAACGGCGATGGTGTCGCCTACTTTCACTTCAACCGCGATAATATCTACATTTTCGTGTCCGCCAATGTCGGGCACTTTCAATTCAACTAAGCTCATGTCTAATCTTTCTGAATGATATTCGGACTTCTATTTTCAGACGACCTGTCGGGTTGTATGCCGAAGGTCGTCTGAAATACGCTCGGATTACAGGGTAATGCGGCGGAAGTCTTTCAACAGGTTCGCCAAGAATACGGTGAAGCGCATACCGGCAGCACCGTCGATGACGCGGTGGTCGAAGGACAGGCTCAACGGACACATCAGGCGTGGAGCGAACTCTTTGCCGTTCCAAACCGGTTTGATTTGGGATTTGCACACGCCCAAAATAGCGACTTCAGGTGCATTCACAATCGGAGTGAAGCCTGTACCGCCGATACCGCCCAAGCTGGAAATGGTAAAGCAGGCGCCTTGCATTTCTTGCGGTTTGAGCTTGCCTTCGCGGGCTTTTTTAGACAATTCGGTCAGCTCTTGGCTGATTTCTTTCAGACCTTTTTGGTCCACGTCTTTGATGACGGGAACAACCAAACCGTTCGGCGTATCAGCTGCGAAACCGATGTTGAAGTAGTTTTTCAGAACCAGATTGTCGCCGTCCAAAGAAGCGTTGAACTCTGGGAAGGCTTTCAGCGCGGAAACGGAGGCTTTGATGATGAACGCCAACGGGGACAGTTTCACGCCTTCACGTTCCCATTCTTTGTTCAGCTGTTTGCGGAATTCTTCCAATTCGGTCATGTCCGCTTCTTCGTGAACGGTAACGTGCGGGATAACTACCCAGTTGCGGGACAGGTTTTGACCGGAAATTTTCTTAATGCGGGACAATTCTTTAACTTCGACATTGCCGAATTTGGAGAAGTCCACTTTAGGCCACGGCAGCAAGTCCAGACCGCCGCCCAAAGATGCGCCGGCAGCAGCAGGTTTCGCCGCACCGCCTTGCATCACAGATTTCACAAAGGCTTTAATGTCGTCGCCCATGATACGGCCTTTCAAGCCGGTACCTTTGACTTGACCCAAATCCACGCCCAATTCGCGCGCCAGTTTGCGTGCGGAAGGACCGGCGTGTGCTTTGGCAAAAGCGGCTTCGTCGATTTTGGCTGCGGCAGGTGCAGGAGCGGCAACAGGAGCCGGGGCGGCGGCAGGCGCGGCAGCCGGAGCAGGTGCAGCTGCCGGGGCTGCGGCTTGAGCGGGAGCGGGAGCGGGAGCGGCGGCAGAACCGGCGGTTTCCACTTCGATAATGGCAGTACCTTCGGATACTTTGTCGCCGACTTTCAGGAATACGGCTTTAACGACACCGGCGGCAGTACAAGGTACGTCCATAGTCGCTTTGTCGGTTTCCAAAGTAATCAGCGTGTCGTCTTCGGCAACGGTGTCGCCCACTTTGACTTCAACGGCGATTACATCTACATCAGTATGACCGCCAATGTCGGGAACGGCTACTTGAACGGTTGCGCCGCCTGCGGGAGTGGCAGCGGGCGCAGCGACAGGCGCAGGTTGTGCTTCAGCGGCAGGAGTCGGAGCAGCTTCAGCAGCGGCAGCACCGGTTTCAACGGTCAGAATCACGCCGCCTTCGGAGATTTTGTCACCGACTTTGACTTTTACTTCTTTCACAACGCCTGCTGCATCGGCAGGTACGTCCATAGTGGCTTTGTCGGTTTCCAGTGTAATCAGGGTGTCGTCAACGGCGATAGTGTCGCCCGCTTTGACTTCTACGGCGATGATATCGACGTTTTCATGACCGCCGATATCGGGTACTTTGATTTCTACGATACTCATTTGAGTTCCTTTGATGATTTCGGTTTGAGGTCGCCTGAAAAACAGTTTCAGACAACATCACTTATGTTTTCCGGCACGGATAACCATTTCCAAGACAGCTTTTCTGCACTTCGAACCTTTTGCACGACTTGCGCCCACTGCCCGGTAATTCAAGGTTTATCCGTTATACAAACCGTCAACGTATTCTTGATTCAGACGACCCCGTAAGCAAATTGACTTTGAGGTCGTCTGAAAACAGGATTAGCGTTTCCAGCTTGGCGCCACGTCGGCATTGATGCCGTATTTTTCGATGGCTTGTTGAACGGTTTCTTTGCTGACTTTGCCTTGTTCTGCCAATGCGCTCAATGCTGCCACGGCAACGTTGTAGCGGTCCACTTCGAAGAAGCGGCGCAGGTTGGCACGGCTGTCGGAACGGCCGAAACCATCGGTACCCAAGACATGGTAGTCGTTCGGGATGTACGCGCGGATACGGTCGGCATAGCTGCGGATATAGTCGGTAGCGGCGATAACCGGACCATCATGACCTTGCAGTTGTGAGGTAACGAAAGGCACTTTTTCAGCTTCCAACGGATGCAGGCGGTTGAAACGTTCTACTTCGATGGCATCGCGGTGCAGCAGGTTGAAGGATGGGCAAGACCAAATGTCTGCTTCTACGCCGAAGTCGGCTTTCAGCAATTCGGCACCGGCAATCACTTCTTGCAGGATGGTACCGGAACCCATCAATTGAACTTTCTTGTCGCCTTTACCGCCAGCTTTCAGCAAGTACATACCTTTCAGGATGTCTTGTTCCACGCCTTCTGGCATGTCCGGATGAGTGTAGTTCTCGTTCATCAGGGTGATGTAGTAGAACACGTCTTCATGGTTGACGTACATACGGCGCAGGCCATCATGTACGATAACGGCCACTTCATATTGGAAGGTCGGATCGTATGTTACGCAGTTCGGGATCAAATCAGCTTGAATGTGGCTGTGGCCATCTTCGTGTTGCAGGCCTTCGCCGTTCAAGGTCGTACGGCCGGCAGTACCGCCCAACAGGAAGCCGCGCGCGTGCATATCGCCGGCAGCCCATGCCAAGTCGCCGACACGTTGGAAACCGAACATAGAGTAGTAAATGTAGAACGGAATCATCGCGAAGTCGCTGTTGGCATAGCTGGTCGCTGCAGCAATCCAGTCAGCCATCGCGCCAGGCTCGTTAATACCTTCTTGCAGGATTTGACCGTCAACAGACTCTTTATAGAACATCAGTTGGTCTTTGTCTTGCGGGGTGTATTGTTGGCCTTTCGGGTTCCAAATACCGTATTGGCGGAACATGCCTTCCATACCGAAGGTACGGCTTTCGTCAGGAACGATAGGTACGACGCGTTTGCCGATTTTTTTGTCCTTCAGCAAAGTAGACAGGATGCGGACGAAAGCCATAGTGGTTGAGAATTCACGGTCGCCGCTGGATTTCAGTTGAGTCTCAAATGCTAACAACTCAGGTACTTCCAGAACTTCTTGGGTAGGCTTGCGTTGAGGCAGGTAGCCGCCCAAAGCTTCGCGGCGTGCGTGCAGGTATTTGTACTCTTCACTGTCGGGAGCGAAAGTCAGGTAAGGCAGATCGCCACTGTCGATTTGCTCGTCGGTAACAGGAATGTCAAAGCGGTCGCGGAATTGTTTCAGAGACGCTTTGTCCATTTTTTTGGCTTGGTGGGCAACGTTTTGACCTTCGCCAGATGCACCCATACCATAACCTTTAATGGTTTTTGCCAAAATTACGGTAGGTTTGCCATCTGCATGATTAGCTGCGCGGTCATAAGCGTTGTACACTTTTTGAGGGTCGTGACCGCCACGGTTCAATGCCCAAATTTCGTCATCGGTCATATCGGCAACCAATGCTTTCAATTCAGGGGTATTGAAGAAATGTTCGCGGACGTACGCACCGTCTTTGGATTTGTAAGTTTGGTAGTCGCCGTCCAAACATTCTTCCATGCGTTTGCGCAGGATACCGTCTTTGTCTTTTGCCAAGAGGCGGTCCCAACGGCGGCCCCAAATGACTTTGACAACATTCCAGCCGGCGCCGGCAAAGTTACCTTCCAACTCTTGGATGATTTTGCCGTTACCGCGGACAGGACCGTCCAAACGTTGCAGGTTACAGTTGATGACGAAAATCAGGTTGTCCAAACCTTCGCGTGCTGCCAATGCGATGGCGCCTTGTGATTCAGGTTCGTCCATTTCGCCGTCGCCGCAGAAACACCATACTTTACGTCCTTTGGTTTTTGCCAGACCGCGGGATTCCAAGTATTTCAGGAAACGGGCTTGGTAAATCGCCATGATCGGACCCAAACCCATAGATACGGTCGGGAATTGCCAGAAATCAGGCAGCAAGTGCGGATGCGGGTAAGAAGGCAGACCATGTCCGTCCACTTCCTGACGGAAATTGTTCAGTTGGTCTTCAGTCAGACGGCCTTCAACGAAAGCGCGGGCATAGATACCTGGAGAAACGTGGCCTTGGAAGAATACCAAATCACCTTCTTCGCCTTCGCCTTTAGCTTTCCAGAAGTGGTTGAAACCCACTTCGTACATGGTTGCGGCAGATTGGAAAGATGCGATATGACCACCCAGCTCCAAATCTTTTTTACCGGCGCGCAATACGATGGCGGCAGCGTTCCAGCGCACGAATGCACGGATGCGGTGTTCGATGTTTTGATCGCCCGGAATGCCTTTTTCGTCTTCAACCGAAACGGTATTCAAATACGGGGTGGTTGTGCCGTGAGGCATACGGACGCCTTTGTCGCGGCTGTATTTAACCAGATGTTCCAACAAGTATTGTGCGCGTTCGCTGCCTTCGTATTCTAGAACTGAGCTTAACGCGTCCAACCACTCTTGGGTTTCAATCGGGTCAACATCGTGTAATTGGGTGGACATAGTATCTATCCTTATGTTGAGTGTTATTCAATGACAGAGGGTTATACCCCTAATGTTTTCGTTTGCGAAAATTGATATACAAAAACGAAAATTCCTAAAATTAAATCAAACGCAAAACCACAATTACCCTAATATTATCAATTAATTAAAAATAAAATTGAAAATAAAGGGCGCAATGAGTCATTTATTTGAATTTATTCCGCCGCAAATCGTATCAGTAATTGGAATAACTGGCAAATTACAATTTATAACATCGGTTTTATTCTGAACAATGGGCATATGGATTTGATTAAATTCTGCTCGTTTTTAAACAAAAAAGAAAATTTTTAGATTGATTATTTTCCAAAACCAACAAGGGGTCGTATTTTCCATTATCAGCCGAATAGAAATACTTCATCAAATTTGTTAACAGTTAAATAAAATCAATCAAATTCAGACGAGCCATTCCGTTAATGCAGCCTCCAAGCGTTTCAGCCCCTCTGCCACATCTTCATCGTTGAGCAGCAGGCTGGGGGCGAAACGCACGACATCGGCTCCGGCAACCAATACCATCAGGCCGTGTTTCAGTGCAGCGGCGGTAATTTCTGAAGCACGACCTTTGTATTGGTCTGCCAGCACGCAGCCGATGAGCAGACCCATGCCGCGGACTTCTTTAAATACGCCGGTTTTCTCGCCCAACTCCCGCAAGGTCGTCTGAAATTTTTTTCCTTGTTTTTCCACATGCGCCAAAGTTTCGGGCGAATTGATGATGTCAAACGCACGGCTGCCGACGGCGCACGCCATCGGATTGCCGCCGAAAGTCGAGCCGTGCGTCCCCGGCCCGAAGGTCGGGGCGATTTTATCGGTGGTCAGAATCGCACCGATGGGGAAGCCGCCGCCCAATGCTTTGGCGGAGCTGATGATGTCGGGCGTAATACCGTAATGCTCGTAGGCAAACAGTTTGCCCGTATGCCCCATACCGGTTTGCACTTCGTCCAAAATCAGCAATGCGCCGTGTTCGTCGCACAAACGGCGCGCAGCTTGCAGATATTCCTGCGTGGCAGGCAGGATGCCGCTTTCGCCTTGAATCGGCTCGATGATTACGGCGCAAGTGTTTTCGTTGATGGCAGCTTCCAATGCGGCAACATCGTTAAACGGAACATGGGTAATGCCTTGCGGCAGCGGCGCATAGTCTTTGCTGTATTTGGGCTGGCCACCGACTGAGACGGTAAACAACGTACGACCGTGGAAGCTGTTCAGGCAGGAGATGATTTCGGTTTTGT
This sequence comes from Neisseria sp. HMSC065D04, assembly GCF_001815675.1. Lineage (NCBI taxonomy): Bacteria > Pseudomonadati > Pseudomonadota > Betaproteobacteria > Neisseriales > Neisseriaceae > Neisseria > Neisseria sp. HMSC065D04. The sequence continues at coordinate 14,284 of NZ_KV821520.1, read as the reverse complement.
GTTCGCCGAAATGATCTCGACCGTATTTGCGCGCCAGTTTCAGCGCGGCTTCATTGGCTTCCGCGCCGGAATTGCAGAAGAATACTTTGTCGGCAAAGGTATGCTCTACCAGCTTTTGCGCCAATTCCTGTGCGGGTTTGGTGGTGTAGATATTGGAAATGTGCCACAATTTTTGCGACTGCTCCGCCAGCGCGGCAATCAAATCGGGATGGCAGTGTCCCAACGCGTTGACCGCAATACCGCCCGACAAGTCGATGTATTCACGGCCTTCGGTATCCCAGACGCGGTTGCCGAGGGCGCGTTCGGGAATCATGGGGGCGAATGAAAAATTGGGGGTCAGGTAGTTTTGCATCCGATTTCCTTTGCGGTTTTAAGTCTGGTGTATATTCAATGAATGGCGTTGCTTCGTATGGTCTCGTCCGACAGGGTATGAGACATTTCCTATCTGGATTGTCTTTGAACCAAATACAACAACGCCGTTGCAGATATAGTGGATTAACTAAATCAGGACAAGGCGACGAAGCCGCAGACAGTACAGATAGTACGGAACCGATTCACTTGGTACTTCAGCACCTTAGAGAATCGTTCTCTTTGAGCTAAGGCGAGGCAACGCCGTACTGGTTTAAAGTTAAGCCACTATATTGAGTCAATTCGGCGATTATGCGCCGATTGAGACAATGTGTCATCCGTAGTCGGATCCAAATATTTAGATCATGCAACCACCATCAACAAAGGTCGTCTGAAAACACAGATTTAATCTGCCAAACGTTTTCAGACGACCTTTTTGCGTAACATTTACGCCAAGCTTTAGCTTTAATAGCTCAGTCAAAGCAAGGACTGAGCATCTCTATCCCTTTGTTTCAGATTGATTTCTGCCAAACACATTTCCGCCGACGTCAAACCCGACTGTACCGCCGCTTCCAGCGTAGCCGGATAGCGCGGATGCAGGTAGTCGCCTGCCGGATAGATACGCCGCTGGTGCAACCAAGCAAAATCGGGAGTGGCGGAATCAGGCGTGCAGGCTGTGGTTGCGCGTTTTTCAGTGATGACGCGGACGGCCTCGGGGTCGTCCAAATAAGGGCAGATACGTTTTACATCGGCATGGACTTTCTCTGCCCATTCTTGGCTTTTGAACGCGCCGACATGGTCGGAAACGCTGATGACGGCGGCGACTTCGTTTGCCGGCAAACCAAGTGCGCCGCGATACACCAGCCATTGCGCCGTACCGTCGGCAAGTCCGGTCAGCGGCGCGGGCAGATGGACGGGAACGGCATAGCGCAGATAGACGGTAGTAATTGAGTGGTATTGGAGATTTTGATAGGTCGTCTGAATATAGTCGGGAGTATCTTCAGGGAAAAGATGGACGGCATGATACGGCGCAACCGCAACAATAACGGCATCAAAAACCTCGTCATTCACAACGACGCGTCCGTCAGGAAGGTTTTTCAGACGACCTACGCGGGTTTCAAGACGAATATCCGCACCGCATTGCTTGAGTTTTGCCACCGCAGGTTCGGCGATGATTGCGCCTAAATCGCGCTTGGGCAAAAGGTAGTCGCTGCCGGATTTATCCGCCCATACGCCGTCGGACAAAACATTGCACAACACCCGCAAACTTGCATGTTCCAAAGGCGTATTGAGCGCGCCCCACACCAGCGGCTGCCAAAACTCTGCAACCAGCCTGCGCGGAACATTGCGCTGCCGCAGCCATTGGGCAACGGCCAAATCAGCGCGCTTGCCGCGTGCGTAACGCTGCAACGCAGCCATATCGGATAACAGCTTGATTTTCAGAGAAAACGAAACTTTTTTAGCACGCAATATGCCGGTCAAAATATGCAGCGGCGAAGGAAAGTTGGTACTTTGAAACTGCAAACCCTCATACATATGCCATTGCAGCGGCAAACGGCAAAAAGCGGCTTCAGGGACGGCACCGATGTGCTCCATCAGCGTCAACACACCATGATAAGCGCCGAGCAAGATATGCTGCCCATTGTCCAAAAAACTGAATCCGTCAGAGTTTCCAGCCAAAGTACGCGCCCGTCCGCCCGCCTGCCGACCGGCTTCAAACACAGTAACATCAGCACGGCGCGCCAACGACACTGCGGCGGACAAACCTGCCCAGCCTGCGCCAACGACAGCAATTTTCGGGCGAAGATGCGGAGTATTCATGGCTTAAATCCGAATAACCAAGTTTTCAGGGCGATACGCTTTTTGCGCGGCGAAGGAATGGCAATTTTATAAGTCAGGACGTTTTGCGCGCCGTCGCGGTCGATTTCGTTCAACAGCGCGTAATAAATCGCCGCCATCACCAACCCGACTTTTTGGGATTTTTTATCTGCAGCGGGCAAGAGCGACATCGCCTCACGATACATCTCGCGGGAGCGTGAAACTTGAAAACGCATCAGTTCGGCAAAATTATCCGTCGGCTTACATTGCATAATCACGCTTGCAGGCACGTCAAACCGCTGCATTTCCTCCATCGGCAGGTAAATCCGACCGTTTCTCGCATCTTCGCCGACATCACGGATAATGTTTGTCAGTTGCAGCGCAAGGCCCATCTTATCGGCGTATTCCAGCGTTCGGTCGTCTGAAAAACCCAAAATCCGCGCAATCAGGCAGCCGACGACGCCCGCGACGCGGTGGCAATACAGTTTCAACTCTTCAAAACTGCCGTAACGTGCCTGAACCAAATCCATCTGCATTCCGTCGATTAAGGCTTCCAATTCATATTTCGGCAGCTTGAACGTTTCCTTTATCTGCCGCAAAGCCTGATTGACCGGATGCTCCGGCATCATGCCGCCGAATACCTTGTCCAAATCGCCGCGCCACCAGTTCAGCGTTGCCTGCGCCACATTCGGATCGGAACAGTCATCAACCACATCGTCCAATTCGCGGCAAAAAGCATACAAAACCGTTATCGCATCCCGCTTTTCCTGCGGCAGGAAACGGAAGCCCGATAAAAAACTGGAGCGGCTTTCTTCTGCCTTCTGACGGCAATAATCAAGTCCTTGCACGGCGTGTCCTAAAAATATGGTTATGAAGGACGATTTTATCGGGATTTGGGGAATTGTGGCAATTTCAGACGACCTTTCATCCCTATATTGTTCAAATCGTCCATATTTGATTTACTTCATTTTTAAGACAAGTTAATATAGACAATCGACTCTCCTAATACCAATTATATTTTATAGTCATGAACATTACGTCTAAAACACTTATCCTAACCATCCTGCTTTCCATCTCAGAAATGCAGGCTTATGCGGCAAAACCACATTACACTCCGCGTCACAATATCTCTCAAAACAGTGAAAACCAAGCCTTCCGATTGATTCAAGAAATGGCGAAACAGGGAGACACCCGCTCTCAGCTTGACTTAGGCACTATGTACGCAAAAGGCATCGGCACGACGCAGGATTACGAGCAGGCTAAATACTGGTTTGAAAAAGCAGCGCACAACGACAACGCCGAAGCGCAATTCAATCTTGGAATCATTTATTACGAAGGTCAAGGAACAGCACAAGACTATCGCCAAGCCAAATTTTGGTGGGAAAAGGCGGCCGAACAGGGTAATGCAGAAGCAGCGTTTAATTTAGGCATCATTCACTATGCCGGTATAGGCGTTCCACAAGACTATATACAGGCAAAAACTTGGTTTCACAAAGCAGCAGACCAAGGGGAAGACAGTGCGCAATTTTACTTGGGTTTGATGTATTACTCAGGTGAAGGCGTAGGCCAAGATTATAAACTTGCCAAGTCATGGTTTGAAAAAGCCGCCAAGAAAGGTAACGCCAAAGCGCAATATAATTTAGGCATCATGTATGCAGAGGGACAAGGCGTTACCCAAAATTATCCCAAGGCAAAATATTGGTACAAAAAAGCGGCAGAACAAGGCAATCCCAACGCCCAAAACAACTTAGGCGTTTTATACGAAAACGGACAAGGGGTAACCCAAAACTTTACCCAGGCAAAATCTTGGTTTGAAAAAGCCGCCGCCCAAGGCAATACGCTCGCGCAACATGCTTTGGAATACATTGTGCAGCAAAATCAAAACTGAACCCTGGATTTTTCCAATACACCATTATCAATGGGTTAACTCTGTTCAATGCCCAGCGGGCAACTTTACAAAGAAAGCTAAAAACAATAAGGCATACGGTTATAACTGTATGCCTTATTTGCTGTTTCAATCCAATTTCAATTGCAATATTTATTGATATCGCTTTGATAATGTTTAATCAAATCATCACGATTTGCAGTGCGCGCACTTTCCGCAAACTGACGGTTTACGCGGGCAATCCGACAGTTGTCTTCTTTATTTTTGCGGTTTTCTTCTTCAACCTTCTTATTCTGCTCCTCAACCTGCTTATTCTGCGCCAAAATCTTCTCGTTCAGCTTAGCCTGCTGCTCTGACAGCGTCCCTTCTTGGGCATTTCCCGGTTTGGCAACTGCAGGCGTCACGTTACGGGTTCGAATATTCACAATATTCGAACGTTCCGGCTGCAAACGATTAGGCGTATCGGAGTAGCTGGTGCTGCCACTGCCGCTTTTCCATGTATAAACATTATTTCCGGCCATTGCTCCGGCAGCATACAAAACGCCAAGCAAAAATAAGGATAAAGATGATTTTTTCATTTTGTTTTCATCGTAAACGTGTTTTCAGACGACCCTATTTTACTTGATTTTTAAAAATATGTCATATTAATTCAAAAATATGCATCGTAATGGTGTCGTAAAAAAATAATCTCAAATTGCAAACAATCCGCTGTCAACAAATCTTAGCGGGTGTTATAATGCCGTGCATCTTGCACAAACTGAAAGACTGAGCATCATGCGTATCGTAGAAAAAGCCTATACTTTCGACGATGTTTTGTTGGTTCCTGCACATTCAACCGTGCTGCCACGAGACGTTAAACTTCAAACCAAGCTCACCCGCGAAATCACGCTCAACCTCCCCTTACTTTCCGCCGCAATGGACACCGTTACCGAAGCACGCCTCGCCATTTCCATGGCGCAAGAAGGCGGTATCGGCATTATCCATAAAAACATGACGCCCGAAATGCAGGCGCGTGCCGTTTCCAAAGTGAAACGCCATGAGAGCGGCGTGGTGAAAGACCCGGTAACGGTTGCCCCGACGACGCTCATCCGCGAAGTATTGGAAATGCGCGCGCAACGCAAACGCAAAATGTCCGGCCTGCCCGTCGTTGAAAACGGTAAAGTAGTAGGTATCGTTACCAACCGCGACCTGCGTTTTGAAAACCGCCTCGACCTGCCCGTTTCCGCCATCATGACCCCGCGCGAACGCTTGGTTACCGTCCCCGAAGGCACAAGCATCGACGAAGCGCGCGAACTGATGCACGAACATAAAGTCGAGCGCGTTTTGGTCTTGAACGAAAAAGACGAGCTTAAAGGCTTGATTACCGTAAAAGATATTTTGAAAACCACCGAGTTTCCAAATGCCAACAAAGACTCCGAAGGCCGTTTGCGCGTAGGCGCGGCTGTCGGCACCGGCGGCGACACCGAAGAGCGCGTAAAAGCCTTGGTCGGAGCGGGAGTCGACGTCATCGTTGTCGATACTGCGCACGGTCATAGTCAAGGCGTTATCGAGCGCGTGAAATGGGTGAAAGAAACCTATCCGCACATCCAAGTCATCGGCGGCAATATCGCAACCGCCAAAGCCGCTTTGGATTTGGTCGCAGCAGGTGCAGATGCTGTCAAAGTCGGTATCGGACCGGGTTCGATTTGTACCACCCGTATCGTTGCGGGCGTAGGCGTGCCGCAACTGACTGCCATTCACAACGTTGCCGAAGCCCTCAAAGGCACCGGTGTTCCACTGATTGCCGACGGCGGCATCCGCTTCTCCGGCGACATCGCCAAAGCCTTGGCAGCGGGAGCATACAGCGTCATGCTCGGCGGGATGTTCGCGGGTACGGAGGAAGCACCGGGCGAAATCGAACTCTACCAAGGCCGCTCGTACAAATCCTACCGCGGTATGGGTTCTCTGGGAGCAATGAGCCAAGGCTCCGCCGACCGCTACTTCCAAGATAAAACCGACAGCACCGATAAATACGTCCCCGAAGGCATCGAAGGCCGCGTTCCCTACAAAGGTCCGATTGTGAACATCATCCACCAACTGACCGGCGGTTTGCGCTCCAGCATGGGCTATTTGGGCTGCGCCAATATCGCAGAAATGCATGAAAAAGCGGAATTTGTAGAAATTACCTCCGCCGGCATGAGCGAATCCCACGTTCACGATGTCCAGATTACCAAAGAAGCGCCGAACTATCACCGCTAAGGTAAAATGAACAAAGGTCGTCTGAAACTTTCAGACGACCTTACTTACAAAAAAATTACAAATCGTTATTCCACTTCAACTGGCTTGCCTTGCTTATCAATATAAAAGAATTCATCCTCACTATAATCTTCGTCTTTAAATATATTCTTCATATTAACAAGTGCCACACCATTTTGAAAATCATTAAAAGTACCAAATTTGAATGGTATGACCACTTTGCCGGTTTTATCTAAATAGCCGAATTTGCCGTTTAATTCTGCACCAATCAAACCCTCACTCAATGAACCTAAATATTCATATTTAAAGGGGATAACTACCTTTCCCTTTTTATCGATATAACCGTATTTATCATTTTGTGAAACCCTTGCCATACCATCTTCAAAATTAGAAGCGCTTTTATATCGCGCAGGAATTACCCACTGATTTCTTTTATCGATATAACCCCATTTATCAAGAATCTGAACAGCGGCTACACCTTCATTAAAATAAAAAGCCTCTTCATATTTTGGTGGAATAACCATCTCGCCTTTTGTATTGATATAGCCATATTTATTTGTATCAGCAGTGACAACTGCAGCCAGTCCTTCACTGAATGAATCGGCTTTAACATATTGAAACAGAATGACAACTTTGCCATTTTTGTCAATAAAGCCCCATCTGCCTTTTTGTTTGACAGGAGCAATACCTTGTTCAAAATCACCAGGCAAGTCTTGAAATTTTAAAGGAATAACTTCTTTACCACTGGCATTGATATAACCGCATAAAATCTGATCTGATTTTCCTACTATTTTACAAACTGCTGCCAATCCTTCAGAAAAATCGCGGGCAACGTAATATTTGAGCGGAACAATAACTTTCCCTTGTCGATTGACAAAACCATACAAAAAAGGAATCTTCTCGTTACCCGGCTTAGTAACCATAGACAAGCCTTCTTCATTCAGACAATAAACCGTGTCATAACCTTCTCTGCCGGATAATTTTGGTTTTTCGCAGGTATCAGCCAGTGCAATAGGCATATACATTGATGCGATAAATGCACCTAAGAATATTTTCTTCATACATTAACCTTGTTGAAAATGATGCGCGAATTTTATAAAAATTCATAAGGCATGTCCATATTCAAAACCAGCAAGATTACTGAAAATATTTTCAGACGACCTCTTATTCAAAATATAGTGGATTAAATTTAAATCAGGACAAG
>NZ_KV821520.1:0-6694 GCF_001815675.1 Neisseria sp. HMSC065D04 | reverse complement strand
GGCGAGGTAACGCCGTACTGGTTTAAAGTTAATCTACTATACAAGCACTGGTTTTATCTATAAGCCTTTAATCATCATATTTTACCTTGCAACTATTTCTTAAAAATATAGAAAATCAGCTACACTTCCTTAGCCATAAAAATATTTTCCAGTGTTTTCCTAAATGCCATCATATTAATGCTTTCGTCTATATCAATTTCGATGTGTTTTTTAATTTTCAGAGATTCCTGAATATCCTCCCCAAAATCAAAAGATAAAACGTGATCAATTAAATTATAAGCAACATCATTACTCTCAATTGAAAAAGTTTGCTCATTAAACTCAAAATAGATTTTATCGTCTTCGTTTTGATTGAAGGTTAAAGTGAAGTAATGAAAATCTCCCAAATCAAAATAGATATAAGATAAACCTTCATCATCAGACTCTTCAAACAAGATCTCTATTGGCTTCCACATAACTGATGTCCATATAAATTTTATATAAATCCCTATTTTCCAGCTTATTATTTTTTTATTTTATTCTTTATCCCTTATTCCAACCTTAACTCATCGGCATCATAGCATCCCTTTCTATGTAAATCTTAAATAAAAAATTCAATTTTTTTTTTTTGAAAATCAGAACGCTCAATTAAATTCCAGCCTAAATAACTATTATGCCATCAATTAGAAACCTGACAATTGAAACAAATTTCGTTTTTTCAGACGACCTTCCAAACCAAGCCTTTACAGCAAGTTACCCTGCCCTAAAATCTCAAAAACTGTTAGAATACGGGGCTGTTTGAGCATATATTGCTTCCTGTGCAAACCGATGTTGACGTGAAACAAACTTACAGTCGGTTTCATAGCAGTTTTGGCGCTACCATCGGTATAATCGCCGTTGATGTGCTTTCAGCGATACTCACAGGTCGTCTGAAATGTAACAAAGCTACTTTTCTTTTTTCATCCTCATTTGGAGAATATTCATGAGCGCAATCGTTGATATTTTTGCCCGCGAGATTTTGGATTCACGCGGCAACCCCACCGTAGAATGCGATGTATTGCTGGAGTCCGGCGTAATGGGCCGTGCCGCCGTACCGAGCGGTGCGTCTACCGGTCAAAAAGAGGCTTTGGAACTTCGCGACGGCGACAAATCCCGCTACTCGGGCAAAGGCGTATTGAAAGCAGTTGAACACGTCAACAACCAAATTGCCCAAGCACTGATCGGTATCGATGCCAACGAACAGTCCTACATCGACAAAATCATGATCGAGCTGGACGGCACTGAAAACAAAGGCAATTTGGGTGCGAATGCTACTTTGGCAGTTTCTATGGCTGTTGCCCGCGCGGCTGCCGAAGATTCAGGTCTGCCGCTGTACCGTTACTTGGGCGGCGCCGGTCCTATGGCTTTGCCTGTTCCGATGATGAACGTTATCAACGGCGGCGAACATGCCAATAACAGCCTGAACATTCAAGAATTTATGATTATGCCTGTCGGCGCAAAATCCTTCCGCGAAGCCCTGCGCTGCGGTGCCGAAATTTTCCACGCGCTGAAAAAACTGTGTGACGGCAAAGGTTTCCCGACTACTGTTGGCGATGAAGGCGGTTTCGCACCTAATCTGAACAGCCACAAAGAAGCCCTGCAACTGATGGTTGAAGCAACCGAAGCTGCTGGTTACAAAGCAGGCGATGATGTCTTGTTTGCTTTGGACTGCGCATCCAGCGAGTTCTACAAAGACGGCAAATATCACTTGGAAGCCGAAGGCCGTTCTTACACCAGCGCTGAATTTGCCGAATACCTCGAGGGCTTGGTTAACGAATTCCCGATTATCTCCATCGAAGACGGTATGGATGAAAACGACTGGGAAGGCTGGAAACTCCTCACCGAAAAACTCGGCAGCAAAGTACAACTGGTCGGCGACGACTTGTTCGTAACCAATCCGAAAATCCTTGCCGAAGGCATCGAAAAAGGCGTGGCAAACGCATTGCTGGTCAAAGTCAACCAAATCGGTACTTTGAGCGAAACCTTGCAAGCAGTTGACTTGGCAAAACGCAGCCGTTACGCCAGTGTAATGAGCCACCGTTCCGGCGAAACTGAAGACAGCACCATTGCCGACTTGGCAGTCGCTACCAACTGTATGCAGATTAAAACCGGCTCATTGAGCCGCTCCGACCGCATGGCGAAATACAACCAACTGCTGCGCATCGAGGAAGAATTGGCAGAAGCTGCCTACTACCCCGGCAAAGCCGCATTCTATCAACTGGGCAAATAAGAAAAGGTATTGATGTATGAAGTGGGTAACTGTTGTTTTATCCATCGCGCTTGCTTACTGCCAATACAGCCTTTGGTTTGGAAAAGGCAGTATCGGGCATACGGAAGAATTGCAGGAACAACTTTCCGTGCAGGAGGAAAAAAACCAGACGCTCACTTTGCGCAATCAGTTCCTTGCTGCGGAAGTCGATGATTTAGCGAACGGTCAAGAAGCGATTTCTGAAATTGCCCGTGTGGAATTGGGTTACGTCCAAGACGGCGAAACCTATTACCGTTTTATCGAACGCAGCCGTTAATTGCCCTGATGGGAATAAAAGGTCGTCTGAAAAAGCGTTATTCCTAAATTTTAGATATCTATAGACACCTGTTCAGACGTTTCGTACAAGCCGGTTTCTGTATACCACAGAAACCGGCTTCTATAATTTCAAAACAATATCACTCCCATCATTTCCCAAACATATGCAATCATCTATCTGTTATCAATTCATACCCGATTCCGATTCAGATATCCCATTCTCAACACGACAAAGAAATCCATCCTAGACACAAATCTTTCTATTGAGAAAAATATTGTACTTCAAATCTAAATCCGCCCCCTATTCTTTTTCTAATATGCGGTTTCCAAACGCTTTTTGCGGTACAATACCGCCCTTAAATTTTTCCTTATTTCAAAGCACAAACCGCTATGTCCAAAAAAACCAAGCAAGAATTAGAGAACAACAAACTCAACAAACGCCTGCGCCACGCCGTCGGCGACGCGATTAACGATTTCAACATGATCGAGCCGGGCGACAAAATCATGGTTTGCCTCTCCGGCGGCAAAGACAGCTACGCCCTGTTAGACATCCTGCGCCAGCTACAAGCCAGCGCGCCGATTGATTTCGAACTGGTTGCTGTCAATCTCGACCAAAAACAGCCGGGCTTCCCCGAAGAAGTGCTGCCGACCTATCTCGAAAGTATAGGTGTGCCGTACAAAATCGTCGAAGAAGACACCTACTCCACCGTCAAACGCGTGTTGGACGAAGGCAAAACGACTTGTTCGCTGTGCAGCCGCCTGCGCCGCGGCATCCTCTACCGCACAGCAAAAGAATTAGGCTGCACCAAAATCGCCTTGGGACACCACCGCGACGACATCCTCGCCACCATGTTTCTAAATATGTTTTACGGCGGCAAACTCAAAGCCATGCCGCCCAAGCTGGTGAGCGACAACGGCGAACACATCGTCATCCGCCCGCTGGCGTATGTGAAAGAAAAAGATTTGATTAAATACGCCGAACTGAAGCAATTTCCGATTATCCCGTGCAACCTCTGCGGCTCGCAGCCTAACCTGCAACGCCAAGTCATCGGCGATATGCTGCGCGATTGGGACAAACGCTTCCCCGGCCGCATTGAATCGATGTTCTCCGCCCTGCAAAACGTCGTTCCTTCCCATCTTGCAGACCCCGAGCTTTTCGACTTCGTCGGTTTGGAACGCGGTCAAACCTTAAAACACGGCGGTGATTTGGCGTTTGACAGCGAAAAAATGCCCGAACGCTACTCCGACGGCAGCGAAGAAGACGAGAATGAAATCAAAATCACCCCGTCCAAACCCGAACGCAAAGTCATCAATATTCTGGCGAACAAGCCGAAAACTTGCGGTTTATAACGGGATTTAGATTTTCAGACGACCTTTGGGATACCCTTTCAAGGTCGTCTGAATTTTTCTATAGTTGGATTAACTTTAAACCAGGACGGCGTTACCTCGCCTTAGCTCAAAGAGAACGATTCTCTAAGGTGCTGAAGCACCAAGTGAATCGGTTCCGTGCTATCTGTACTGTATCTGCGGCTTCCGCCTTGTCCTGATTTTAATTTAATCCACTATATTCTTCCTATTCTTGACAATTCATACAGAAACAAACCCAGCCTATTCTTGCAACAGCTTTTGCAGAGAAACTATATAAAGCACGAACCGTCATAGATCACAACAAAAGGTCGTCTGAACATTCAGTTTTCAGACGACCTTTTCGTTTTTCCACCCCCCTCACTATTAAATAGTATCTCTTACTCTAAATTAATATACAAAACAATAATATAAATTATTATCTCTTTCCCATCATTTTATTCCCCGATACAATCGGCATCATACGACACAATAAAAAATCTATTAATGTCAAATAGATAGCATTATTTTTTCCCAGCAACTTGTTCTCAAGGAGAGCCATTATGGCCAATACATTGCACTCTTTATCCCGCAGCGCAGCAAACAATAAATCAGACGTCCTTAAAGGAACGCCCCGCGATGACGTTTTACATGGCGGTCTCGGACATACCACATTCTACGGCGGCTTGGGCGACGATATTTATTACAGTAAGAACGCGGGCGACACCATTGTTGAATATGCAAATGAAGGCAATGATACGGTTTACGCCGATACAACCTTTACCTTACCGACACACGTCGAAAACCTGACACTGACAGGCAACGGCAACACCTTCGGATTTGGCAACAACTCCAACAATATTCTAATAGGCAACAGCGGCAACAACCGCTTGAGCGGCGGTCGCGGCAATGACAAGCTAGAAGGTATGGCTGGTAACGACCTGTTGCTAGGCGGTGACGGCGACGACTCGCTCTATGGTGGAGATGGCAAGGACTCACTCTATGCTGGAGATGGCGATGACCGGCTCTATGCTGGAGATGGCGACGACTGGCTCGAGGGCGGACATGGTCGCGACGGCCTTGTGGGCGGAGATGGCAACGACACTTTAAACGGTGGTAGTGGAGTAGACTTCATGCGTGGTGACCAGGGGGATGATATCTACTATGTTGATAATTGGTACGATGAAGTTGAAGAATATCTTGATGAAGGTACCGATACCGTTTACAGCAGCGTTTCCTACTTTATCAATAGCCACGTCGAAAACTTGACGCTGATAGGAAACGATAACATCAAGGGTGAGGGCAACGAAGAAAGCAACATCCTGACAGGCAACAGTGGCAACAACCACTTGATCGATTATCTGGGCGGAGATGACACGCTCTACGGCATGGACGGTAACGACCTTCTGCAGAGTGGCGGGGGGGACGACCGTCTTTACGGGGGTAACGGAGATGACATCCTAGAAGGTGGTGAAAACAACGACGTACTTGATGGTGGACACGGAAATGATACTTTAGACGGTGGCTACGGCGTAGACAAGATGACCGGCGGGGATGGAAATGATGTCTATCATGTGGATAATGTAAATGACACAGTTACCGAGCGATCGGGAGAAGGTACCGATACCATTTACAGTAGCGTTTCCTACACCGCCGCAGCAAATGTTGAAAACCTGACTTTGACAGGTAGCAACAACATCTTCGGTATTGGCAACCATAATGACAATATCTTGACAGGCAACAAAGGGGATAATCGTCTGAGCGGTGAAGACGGCAATGATACCCTGTACGGCATGGGTGGCAACGACACCCTGTTAGGCGGAAATGGAAATGACCATCTCAACGGTGGAGACGGTGATGACTATATTGCAGGCGGCTCGGGTAGCGACACCATCATCACAGGTGAAGGCAACGACACCGTTGCCTTTACTGCATCAGATATTCGTGAAGGCAGTATAGATCGCGTGGTCGAATTTGACCCTAATACGGACAAACTCGACCTATCTGGTATGCGTTCACTGCTGACTGGCAGCAACGCCAATTTGAGCTGGTCAAAGATGTTCGTTGAAAAAGACCCTGAGGTCATTCTCCAAAAAGACCGTCCTTATCTCATCTTCGATACAGAGCAGCATACTCTTGCTTATAGTGAGGCAGGTTCAAGCAGCAGCACCATATTTGCCAAATTCGATTTTGTCTGGTTGGGCCCATCCAATATCATCGGCTAAAACTTGCTAAAAAGAACTGACCATTTGGAACAAATCTGCTTTTACTGGGAAACTACGCATAAAGCACGATTCATTACAGATAACAACAAAAGGTCGTCTGAAAACCGATTTTCAGACGACCTTTTCGTTTTTCCCCACTCAACATTAAAATACTATTAAATATTATTTCATATTTTAAATTAATATATAAAACAATAATGTAAATTATTATATCTTTTCCATCATATTATTCCCCGATACAATCCGCATCATACATACAAGCAAAAAATCTATTAATGTCAAATAGATATTAAATCTATTTTTCCCAGCAACTTGTTCACAAGGAGAGCCATTATGGCCAATACATTGCACCCTTTATACTATAACGTAGCAAACAATGAATCCGTCGTCATTAAAGGCACGACCCGCGATGATGTTTTATATGGCAGTCTCGGACATACCGTATTCTACGGCGGCTTAGGCAATGATGTTTACCACAGTAAAAACGCAGGTGACACCATCGTTGAATATGAATATGAAGGCAACGATACCGTTTACGCCGATACAAACTGAGACCTTTGCAATAACATGGGTTACTAAAATT
>NZ_KV821519.1:0-236 GCF_001815675.1 Neisseria sp. HMSC065D04 | reverse complement strand
GAATCAAACCCAAAATTTCAGACGACCTCTTTTACTCGCCATTTTCGTGGGCAAAGCCCACGCTACCATCTACGCTATCAAGGCAAAAGGTCGTCTGAAAAGCGTTTTTCAGTACATGTAGGTCGGATTCTCGAATCCGACATTCCAATCATTCCCGAATTTTTGCAATGTGTGAACATCGGTTCTTTTGTCGGATACAAGTATCCGACCTTGTATATCGAAACACCCGTATCATA
>NZ_KV821518.1:191222-202958 GCF_001815675.1 Neisseria sp. HMSC065D04 | reverse complement strand
TATGGAAAGTTGCACTTCAAATGCGAATACGCCGACCTTATAACCAAAATTGATATCCGCCGAAGCAAACATTATTTCCGCTTTTTATTCTTTCGAGATAAAGTGCTTTGTAATCACTGCCTGTTCATGCTTTGTGCGTTACGTCCTTATCGGCAATGAATCGGGCGAATTGTTTTCCGAATTTTTCAGGAGTGTCGAATGAATATCCGCATACTGTCGCTGGCTGCCGCCATTGCCCTTTCCGCCTGCTCGCCCAAGTCCGAACAGGCTGCCGACAAGGCGGCTGCGCCGGCGGCAAACGGCAAGGGCATTACGCTTTTAAATGTGTCTTATGATGTGGCACGGGATTTTTACAAAGAATACAACCCGTTATTTATTAAAGAATATCAGGCAAAGCATCATGGCGAGTCTATTGAAATCCAGCAGTCTCACGGCGGCTCCAGCAAGCAGGCTTTATCTGTGGCGAACGGTTTGGCGGCGGACGTGGTGACCATGAATCAGACTTCCGACATCGAGCTGCTCGAACAAAAAGGCTTGGTCAAATCCGACTGGGCTAAACGCCTGCCCGACCAAGCCGTGCCTTACACCAGCACGACAGTTTTCCTCGTCCGCAAAGGCAATCCGAAGCAAATCAAGGATTGGAACGATTTGACCAAAGACGGGGTAAAAATCGTACTCGCCAACCCGAAAACCACGGGCAACGGCCGCTACGCCTTTTTGGGCGCATACGGCTACGGTTTGAAGGCGTTTGGCGGAGATGAAGGCAAAACCAAGGAATTTGTCGCTGCTTTGTTGAAAAACACGCCGGTATTTGAAAGCGGCGGCAGGGCGGCAACGACGACGTTCAGTCAGCGCAATATCGGCGATGTTTTGATTACTTTTGAAAACGAGGCGAATCATGTCAGCAAAAAACTGACTCAAGATCAATTTGAGATTGTTTACCCGAGCTACACGATTTTGTCGGAAACGCCGGTTGCCGTCGTGGACAGCGTGGCGGATAAAAAAGGTACGCAGCAGGCGGCGCAGGAATATCTGTCCTACCTTTGGAGCAAACCCGCCCAAGAGCTTGCCGCCAAATTGTATCTGCGTCCGCGCGACAGCGAAGTCCTCGCCGCACACAAAGCTGATTTCCCGGATATCGAAACTTTTAATCCGAATGAAAAATTCGGCACATGGCCTGAAATCATGAAGAAATATTTTGCCGACGGCGGCTTGGTGGATCAGCTCTCGCCCAAACGCTAAAAAACACCTTGCACCCTACCCGCTTCGGCTTGCCAAACAGGCGCAAACAGCCCGAAACCTTTTTTCAGTCAGGTTTCGGGCTGCTTCGTTTTTGAATGAACGGCATCTTTTCAGACGACCTCGTCCATCAAACTTGGTACATCATTTCACACACGGATTGTCCAAAACGACCGAGACATTGCGATCGGCTTTGTTCATATAGGTCATGCGGACTTTCTTGCCTTTGAATTCTGCCTCGACGACGGATTCCAACGTGGCGACATCTTGGATGAAGCCGAATTTTTTGTCTTTTGCGGAAATGAATTTGACCGGTTTTTCATGGAACAGCGAGTAGAAAGACACGCCTTTATAACCTGCGGTCACGGCGCATTGCGTTTTGCTGTCGGTGGCGATGACGGAGGAAAGCGTATGGGGCTTGTGGGTACGGTCGGCGAAGGTGGTGTAGGAATCATACGATCCGAAGCTGATCCTTAATGCAAAGGTATTGCCAAGCCATTCATAGCTCGTCCTGTCTTCGGGAAGATTTTTTGCAATGGCTTTTTTGCTTGCAAAGAAAGAGCATTCTTTAGTTTTATGGTTGCAGACTTTTCTGACGCTGAACTGTTTGTCCGGAGAAGTAATGACGGTTTCGGCGGCAAGGCTGTTTGCGCTTGCTGCGGCGAACATACAGCTTAAAAGAAGTGAGCGGATGGGAAGGGACGGTTTCATTTTTTGTTTGGTGTATCGGTTGGTTTTTAATCTTGATTGAGCGGGCTTGAATGCAATGGCGCACTCAATATGCCTGCGGCGGAATGGCCGCCGATATGTTGATTTCAATCCGCAAAACAGATAATCCGAAGGTCGTCTGAAACTGCTTTTTCAGCGTTTCAGACGACCTATAGTGGATTAACTTTAAACCAGGACGGCGTTACCTCGCCTTAGCTCAAAGAGAACGATTCTCTAAGGTGCTGAAGCACCAAGTGAATCGGTTCCGTACTATCTGTACTGTATCTGCGGCTTCCGCCTTGTCCTGATTTAAATTTAATCCACTATATATTTGCTTTGCGGCGCGGGTTTAGCGGAAGAAGTCGCCCATGCCTGCGGGCAGGCCTTGGGTGAATGCACCCATGGTTTTGTTAGTGGTTTCTTCGGCTTTTTCAGAAGCGGCGTTGATGGCGGCGAGCACCAAATCTTCGAGCATTTCTTTGTCGTCTGCGGCTTCTTGAATCAGGTCGGGGCTGATTTCGAGTTTGCGCACGACGTGGGCGCAGGTCATCACGACTTTAACCAAGCCGTTTCCTGCTTCGCCTTCTACTTCGGTCTCGGCAAGTTTCGCTTGCGCTTTTTTCATGTTTTCCTGCATTTGCTGCGCCTGTTTCATCAGGCCGCCTAATCCGGCTTTTCCGAACATATTTAAAACTCCTGTGGTTGAATCGTTAAGGTTATGGGGTCATACCGTTTGGTGTGAAGGGTCGTCTGAAAGCGGGTTGACGGTTTTCAGACGACTTGAATGTTTATATATCCGAAGGGAAACGGAAATTCTCGATTGCCGTTATTCCGCCTGCTCCGCCAGTTCCAAAGAATCGGGCTGCCATTGGGCTTCGAAAACTTTTAAAACCTGACGCGCGGTTTCGTCGGCTTCGAGCAAATCCTGCGCCTGCTGCCTGCCTTCGAGCTGGAGGCGTTGGCGGCGCATGGTCGGGGTTTCCCAGCCTGCGTCGTCGCGCCACGGTTCGGTTTGCAATTTCAACGGCAGGCCGTAGGCTTCGGCAAGCGTGTTTTTGATTTTGTCGAGCCGCTCTTTGTTGGCGGTGGCG
The DNA here is from genome assembly GCF_001815675.1 of Neisseria sp. HMSC065D04. Lineage (NCBI taxonomy): Bacteria > Pseudomonadati > Pseudomonadota > Betaproteobacteria > Neisseriales > Neisseriaceae > Neisseria > Neisseria sp. HMSC065D04. Next base: position 199,920 of record NZ_KV821518.1, on the reverse strand, counting down.
CGGGCTTCGTCGGTCAGCGACAGCATCATCAGATGGCTGCCTGCGTCGTAGTGCGTCCATGCGGCGTGTTGCGCGAGCATTTGCGCGGCGCCGAGCTTGCGGGCGAAGTGTCGGACGATTGCCGCCCAGTTTTCGGTGGAAAACTCGGGCAACGGGGCGAACTGCGTGTCTTCTTCTTCGTCGCCGTCTTCTTCGGCTTCCGATTCTGCTTCTGCCGTATCGGCAGGGACGGCGTGTTCCCAATCCGGCGGCGGGGGCATTTCCGCGCTGTCTGCTACGAGGTAGTCATGCTCGGGCGAACCGTAATCGTAGAAAGGCTCTGTGGGAGCTTCATGCGCAAATGCTTCTGCGTCCACGGCTTCTGCGACTGGGGTCGTCTGAATTAGGTTTGTGTTTTCAGACGACCTTTCAGCCAAGGAAACCTCGGTTTCGTTGTTTGCTACCCCGTAATCGGAAACTTGGTTTTCAGACGACGTTTCGGCTTGAGGGGTCGTCTGAAACGGCGTTTCTGCTTCGTTTGCGGACGGAGTGTTTGTCTCTGCTGCGTCAGAGGTCGTCTGAACGCTCGCATCCGCCGTTTGCGCAGGTGTGTCCGATACGGTTTCCACATCGCTCGGCGCGTCTTCCCAAGGTGGAACGTCGTTGTTTCCTTGAGTCGAAACCGGTTCGGCAACTTTGTTTTCAGACGACGTGACAGGCGCAGGGGTCGTCTGAACGGGTGGTTTGGCGGCTTCAGGCTGGGGAAGTTGCAAAGGCTTTTTTGCGGTATGGACACCCGTTTCGGCAGAATGCAGCTCGGTATTTTCAATATGTCCGCCAACGTCGTGCGCATCCGCTGCCAACGGCGCAAACGCAAGCATACGCAGCAGGGTCATGACGAAGCCGGCGTATTCGTCGGGTGCAAGGCTCAAATCCTGTTTTCCGTGGATAGTGCATTGATAATAAAGCTGGATTTGTTCGCCGCTGAGTGCCTGGCTCAGTTGCAACAGGGTTTCGCGCTCAGGGTCGTCGTGTGCCAAAGCGGAAGGGACTGCCTGTATCAAGGCGAGGCGCTGCAACAGCATGGCAAGTTCGCTCAACGCGCTGTCAAAGCCGATGGCGCGCGCCGCCATTTCCTGCGCTTTCGCCAGCAGGGCTTCGCCGTCTTGGTTGACGATACCCGCCAGCAGTTCGTACAGATATTGCTTGTCCACCGCGCCAATCATTTGGCGCACGTCTTGTTCGGCAACGCTGCCCGAACCCATCGCAATGGCTTGGTCGAGCAGGCTTAAGGCATCGCGCATCGAGCCTGCAGCGGCACGGCCCAAGAGTTGCAGGGCGGCAGGTTCGTAGGCGATGTTTTCGTTGTTTAAAACATGGGCAAGGTGGTCGGCAACCTGTTGCGAAGTCATGTTGCGCAAGACAAATTGCAGGCAGCGGCTCAAAACGGTAATGGGGACTTTGTGCGGATCGGTGGTGGCAAGGATGAATTTGACGTGTTCGGGCGGCTCTTCCAGCGTTTTCAGCATCGCGTTGAACGCGCTTTTGGAGAGCATATGCACTTCGTCGATGATATAGACTTTGTATTTGCCGGCGGTCGGCGCGTATTGGGCGTTTTCCAGTACTTCGCGGATGTTGTCGATGCCGGTGTTGGAGGCGGCGTCGATTTCCAGCAGATCAACGTAGCGTCCGGTGTCGATTTGCGTACAGCTTTGGCACACGCCGCAAGGCTCGCCGTGTTGCGCGTTTTCGCAGTTCAGGCTTTTCGCCAGAATACGAGCGATGGTGGTTTTCCCGACCCCGCGCGTACCGGTCAGTAGGTAGGCATGGTGCAGGCGGCCTTCGTCCAGCGCGTTGCGCAAGGCTTTGACGACGTGTTCCTGACCGACTAAGTCGGCAAAGGTTTTCGGACGCCATTTACGGGCAAGAACTTGATAAGCCATAAGGTTTTCTCTGCTGGAAATAAATCGGAAGGTCGTCTGAAAAGTGGTTGAACGCCTTTCAGACGACCTTGGAAGATGACGGGTATTTTAGCATTTTTTTGATTTTTATTAAGGATTTTCTGTCTGCATATCGGGAAAGGCGCGTGTATAATCGTTAGAATATTACAAAATCTAAAATATCTTGAAGAACAAATCACTATGCCTGAAATCATCTTACGCAATCATTCCGCATCCATGCAGATAAACACCCTGGGCGCATATGTGGACAATTTGGTTTTACACGGTCGAGAAGTGTTATTCCCGAAAACCAGCGTCCAAGTCGGCACTGATACAAAATTACGCGGCGGGATGCACGTCTGCCTGCCGCAGTTCGGGCCGGACAGTAAAAACCATTTGGCGCAACACGGTTTCGGCAGAACCTCTACTTGGCAAATCCGTTATCAAAACGAATCGGATGTCGGCTTGAGATTGATCAGCACGGCAAAGGGCTATGAAAACGTCGAATGGCTGCTGGATTACAGCCTGCCAAACGAAAACGAAGCAGTCGCTACATTGACCGTCTGCAATTACGGCGACGCGCCCGTGCGCACTTCGCCCGGTTTCCATCCCTATTTCCCCGCCGTCGGCACCCAATTCGATTTCAACGGCGCGCCCTACGACGCCGACTATATTGCACACACGGAATTTGTCGCTTCACCGTCGGATACACATGTTGCGTTTGACGGACTGAAACTCGACATCCGAACGCAAAACCTGCCCGTTTACGCGCTTTGGAGCGACCGCAACGGACAATACACCTGCGCAGAGCCTACCGCCGAAGGCAACGCCTTTTTATCGCCTGCGCGCGGTGGGCAGTTTGTATCGGGACATGGCAAAAAGCGTTACGGCATGAAAATCCGTTTGATTGCTTGAATTTGGAGTGGATTTGTTTCAGGCCCTCAAATAAAAAACCACCTTGGAGAAGGTGGTTTTTGAACATTACAAACCGTTGTTGTTGATTGCATTCGCAATATCACGCACGGCGGTAACATACATCCGGCTGTTGTTATACTGCCAAACTGTATAGAAATTATTCAGACCGAGATAATATTCAAATACGCCCGGACTGGTTTCCAAGCTGAACAAAACGGCTTTCTCATTGTCGGCAACCGCTTTTTGCGGAACCACGCCCATTGCTTTGAAATCGGCAACAGTACGGTTCAATGCGGTTTTTTCATCAATGATGGCTTTTAAATCGGGCGTAATTGTCAGATTGACGGGAACAATCATTTTTCCGCCCGTTTTCCAGCCGTGTTGCTTCATATAATTGGCAACAGAGGCGGCAACGTCGCCGATATTGTTCCAAATATCACGGTGTCCGTCGCCATCATAATCGACCGCCCATTTGCGATAGCTCGAAGGCATGAATTGCGGCATACCCATTGCGCCCGCATAGCTGCCTTTGAAGTCAAAAACATTCTCTTTTTCTTCTTTTGCCATCAGCAAAAGCTCAATCAGCTCGTTTTGGAAAAACTCGGCGCGGCGCGGATAATCAAAACCCAAGGTACTCAAAGCATCAGCAACGCGGAAGCTGCCCGTGTTTTTACCGTAGTTGGTTTCAATGCCGATAATCGCCACAATCAGCTCGGCAGGTACGCCGTATTTGCGTGCCACATCATCGATAACGGCACGGTTGGCGGCGTAAAACTGTTTGCCGCCATTAAATTTCGTCGCGCCGGAGTTGCCCGTGCGGAATTCATACCAAGGGCGGGAAGTTGACGGGCGGTACATGATATTGATGATATTGCCCTTGTAAACCACGCCATTAAAAAAGTTTTGCAGCTCGGCTTCTGTAAACTGCTTTTTCGCTGCCTCATAACGGATAAACTGGCGGACATTGGTATTGGCATTAAAGCCGCTGCTGGCAACCGATTCCGCAGCAGAATCAAAAGCAGGACGCTGGTTTTTGCTTTGATTGATCGGCTCAACCGTTTTAGCAGACTCAACGTTTGTTTTGGTTGTATTGCAAGCAACAAGTAGCAACGCGGTTGATATTGCGATGAAAGGGATAAATTTTTTCATATCTGAATTTATAGTCACTAAGGAAGCAGTCTTAATTATGCAAAAAGGTCGTCTGAAAGACGGTAGGAATATACATTCCATTCCCTTTCAGACGACCTTTTAAGACTGTCTATTACTCGGCAGCCGCAACAACAGCAACGGTAATCGCAGCAACAGCGTCAGTGTGCAGAGCCACTTCAACTTCGTACTCGCCTACGGCTTTCAGAGGACCGTTAGGCAGGCGGACGTTGGATTTTGCAGCTTCAACGCCTGAAGCAACAATCGCAGCAGCGATGTCGGCATTGGTAACGGAACCGAACAGACGACCGTCCACACCGGCTTTTTGAGCGATAGTGATGGTTTGACCGTCCAGTTTTTCTTGACGTGCTTTAGCATCGGCCAAGATTTCGGCTTGTTTGGCTTCCAATTCGGCACGGCGTGCTTCGAATTCTTTCATATTGGCTTCAGTAGCGCGTTTGGCTTTGCCGGCAGGAATCAGGAAGTTGCGAGCGTAACCGTTTTTTACGGTAACGATGTCGCCCAAGTTGCCCAAACCGCCGATTTTCTCTAACAGAATAATTTGCATGATTTAAACTCCAAAATTATTTGTGTTGATCGGTGTAAGGCAGCAGAGCCAGGAAACGTGCGCGTTTGACTGCAGTAGCCAATTGGCGTTGGTAATGCGCTTTGGTGCCAGTGATGCGGGCAGGGATGATTTTGCCGTTTTCAGAAATGAAGTCTTTCAGCAGATCAACTTGTTTGTAATCGACTTCTTGGATTTTTTCAGCCGTAAAGCGGCAGAATTTTCTACGTTTGAATGATTGACGAGCCATTGTCGTTTAACCTTTATATTCTTTAATGTTCTGTATGCGGAGTATCGGCCTTGGGAAGCGTTTGCTTCGCTGTGCGAGAAAGCCTTCTGCTTCAACCATCGTATCTTGCCGATACTGCCATTCTTCAGCCTGCTTACCTAAAATACGCGCGGGAATTTCAAAACTGACCAAGCATTTTTGCCCGTTTTCTTCCTGCCAAGATTCATGCTTTAACATAATATCCAAAACAGGGGTTCCTGCCGGCGTATATCTCAAGGATTCAACCTTGTAAATCAGGGCGGTAAGCTTTGTAAGATTATCCAATCTTATTCAGCTGCTGCAACTTCTTCAGCCGCACCGTTCAGCAAGTTTTTTGCTTTTTCGCCGCCCAGCATAGGAGAGGCTTCGGTTACAGCATGTTTTGTTTTGATGGTCAGATGGCGCAGTACGGCATCGTTAAAGCGGAAAGCGGTTTCCAGCTCTTCAACTACTTCAGGAGTAGTTTCGATGTTCATCAAAACATAGTGTGCTTTGTGGATTTTGTTAATCGGGTAAGCCAGTTGACGGCGGCCCCAGTCTTCCAAGCGGTGGATTTTGCCGCCGGCTTCGGCAATCATGGTTTTGTAACGTTCAACCATAGCAGGCACTTGCTCGCTTTGATCAGGATGAACGATAAACACGATCTCATAATGACGCATGTTATCTCCTTATGGATGATTAAATACAGCCTTTTGCCATGCGAAAGCAAAAGGCAAGGTTGAAAGCGTCGGATTATAACCGAAATTCAAGTCTGTCACAAGCATACAATGCTGCCTGAAAATATAGTGGGTTAAATTTAAATCAGGACAAGGCGACGAAGCCATAGACAGTACAGATAGTACGTTCAGCACCTTAGAGAATCGTTCTCTTTGAGCTAAGGCGAGGCAACGCCGTACTGGTTTAAAGTTAATCCACTATATTCTGTTTTCAGACGACCTCTATCCTCATCAAATCATCCTTATTTATCCCGCCGTGACATTCCAGATAAACTTCAACATCATTCCCCTGCCAAACACAGGCAACAGCAAATCCATCAGATAACATCGCTGTCATTCCATGCCAATCCGAACATCCGCACACCTGTATTCCCTTTTTTCCATCTGCTGTAAATCGATAGCCAACCTTGCGCATATCCTCGGGAAAATCCAAATCCGCCGCCTTCAACAGTGCTTCTTTAATGCACCATAGCCGATAAAATTCTTCCTTATCCCAATCCCTGGATACCAAATATTCCTTTTCCCACTCAGCACATACCCACTCCGCCAACGCCTGAAAATCACGAAAACGGATTTTCTCAACATCCACACCGGCGGACAGACTATTTGATGTACACAATACCGCAGCAATGCCGTGACTATGGCTGAGCGAAACGATTGGATGTTTTGATTTTTGCTTAAGGGCGCGACTGACTTTCCAATCTATTCTTTCCGACAATTGCGGTGATTGGGCTATCCTCTGCCTATCATGTTGACTTAAAGAATCATCACAATAAGTTTCGGCAAGTAGCTCATCTCCGAGCAGGCAATACAAATGCTTCTTCATCGGATATCCAAAACAAAATTTTCTAAAACCAAAATGAGCCGGCAGCATATACCCACCGGCTCATTTCAACACATTGTCGCAGACTGCCTGAAAAGGCGGTTACAACTCATAGTCCCGTTTCATCCGCTCCAACCCTTCTTCGTTGAACAGGCAAATACACAACGCCTGACAATCGTATTCGTTCCAACCGTTTTGCGCTTCAAAATCCGACAATGCCTGCGACAAGGCTTTGTCATCGCCTTTCGTGCTTCCAAACGCAGCTTGAAGTATTTCGGCAGAAACTGGTTCAGGCATACCGGAAACCAGCATGACACCGCCATTCTCCACCGAATCCAGCGACACGGATAACGGCAGCGAAAAATAAATTTGCCCTGCCCAATCCTGCAAAACAAGCCGGTTTCCCTGAACGGCAAAAAATGCGTCCGTACCCTGCAAATACCACACATTTTCACATTCGCTATCAAACGCACAACCGGAAAATTCCCGATAAAATTCGTCAAAAAAATTGTCTTTGTCGTTATCAAACAGGATGAACGAATCGGGCGAAACGGATAATAGATAAGGATATTCCATAGATAAACGCTCCATATAGATTGGAATGTGCAGGATTCGTGGGGAACGTCAATCAGGAGTTGAACCTGCGGGCTGATTTGCCCCACGGCAAACATGCAGTTGAAATTGCCGTGGCAGTTAGACCAAATTACCGCCAAACCATAATTTGGTCGTTACACTTTTAATGCAAGCTTCCTTTTAAAACCACTCGGCTGTTCCAAGTAGCAACATGGCATTCATACTCATTGCCGCCAACGGTTTTTTTGTCAAAATAGCTGACTAAGCGTACGGATTTCGCTTTTCTTTGTACCGCAGTGCTTTGGAAGCGTTTCACTGTACTCAAGAAAGCACGCTGGCAGGATTCCTCCGGACTTTTACCGACCATGTTGGCAATTTGACGGGAGACCAAAGTGGTATTACCGGTGCTGCCGTAAGAAACTTTGATATTAGGATTCAGAACAGATTTCGCTTCATCGGAATTCAGTGCAACACTTGCCTTACACATATAAACGTCATTTTTTCCTTTGCCATTCACTTTATGCCCTTCCCCCACACTGCGGCATGCTCCTGAAGCTTTCCCAGCATATTGTTCATGAGATGAAGCCGAGCCTGAATTTCCGACAGAAGACTCCGATTTTGATTGGTTACTAGCACATGCAGAAATGGCTAATACTGAAGACAAAGCGATTAGATAAGAAAAACGGCGCATTTCAATAACTCCCGAAAGTAGTTTGTAAATAAGGATTACGATTTGTTATTGTAATGCATTGCGGATTATCTGATAAGAAATAAATCACCCCTTCTTTTACAAAAATTCCCTCTCACCGCACGACTTCAAATATTGTTATAAAGCAAATTGTATGAACTCTCTCTTTCAGACGACTCTCAATTCGCCACACACATAAAATCATCTGAAAAATAGACAAACTTTATCATCAACCGTTAGACTGCCCAGATTATGTTACGGATACGCTTATGAATATCTTAATTTCCAACGACGACGGCTACCTAGCCCCCGGCATTGCTATTTTGGCACGCGTTGCAGCAGAATTTGCCAATGTCCGCGTAGTTGCACCCGAACGCGACCGCAGCGGCGTCAGTAATTCTTTAACACTTGACCGCCCGCTGCAAATAAAAGAAGCCTCAAACGGTTTTTACTATGTCAGCGGAACGCCAACCGACTGTATCCATGTCGGACAACACGCCCTGCCCGATTTCAAACCCGATTTGGTTTTATCCGGAATAAACAATGGCGCCAACATGGGGGACGACACCCTCTACTCGGGTACAGTCGCTGCAGCAACCGAAGCCTATCTGATGGGCATTCCCGCCATCGCTTTTTCATTGAATGATTCACGCGGCCGCTATTGGAAAACCGCTGAAAAATCCGTTTGGATGTTGCTAGAATATTTGTTAAAAAATCCTCCTAAAGAGCCCATCCTGTGGAATATCAACATCCCCGCAGTCATGCCTGAAGACATACAGGGCATTAAAATTACGCGATTGGGCAGAAGACACCACGAGCAAAGCATCGTCCCCATGCACAATCCGCGCGGAGAACCGATTTACTGGATAGGGCCGGTCGGCAACATTTCCGACCAAGAGGAAGGCACCGACTTTGGAGAGTGCGAAGCAGGGTTCATTACCATCACCCCCCTGCAAATCGACCTGACAGCCTATAACCAACTCCAAAGCGTCAACGAGTTTTGGCAAGGCATAAAAACTTCAAACACATAACCTTTTCAGACGACCTGCTTCTGATATAGTGGATTAAATTTAAATCAGGACAAG
>NZ_KV821518.1:186601-191122 GCF_001815675.1 Neisseria sp. HMSC065D04 | reverse complement strand
ACCGATTCACTTGGTGCTTCAGCACCTTAGAGAAGCGTTCTCTTTGAACTAAGGCGAGGCAACATCGTACTGGTTTAAAGTTAATCCACTATAAACAGTTATTTTGAAATGAAACCCTACATTAAGCCCATAACCGCTGTCCGTCAGATTTTCAAACAGGCAAACCAGTCAAAATCAGGCACTTTAACAGTTACTAACGGCTGCAATACTTGAGAACAGGGCATATTTTTATTATGATATGTCCCAATAAAACAACAACCCGATATAAAGGTCATCCAATCATGTTGAAAAAAACCGCATTTTACGCAGGGTCGGCAGCCCTCGCCCTCATACTCAGCGCATGCGCCAGCCAACAACCTGCGCCCGTCGTCGTAGGCAATTCCGGCAGCAATTCCGGTTCTGCAAATACAGCCTCCAACAATCCATATGGTGCAGCGCCTTACGAAACCAATGCGGCCAACAACGACGCCCCTTATACCCCTCCCGCCTCTACTCCTCCTACCAACAGCAGCTACCCTTCCGGCCCTACCGGCTCTTACACACCTTCTTACGCGCCGGTGGACATCAATGCTGCAACACACACCGTAGTGCGCGGCGATACCGTTTATAACATTTCCAAACGTTACCAAATTACCCAAGACAACCTCCGTGCATGGAACGGCTTGGCAGACAACACCATCAGCGTCGGACAAACCCTCCGCGTCAAACCGAACGGCTACAGCGCCCCAGCTGCTACTGCGTCCGTTCCGACACCTCCTCCGACACACACTGCCTCTCCCAAACCTACTCCTGCACCGCTTAACACCCCGACCGTTTCCACAGGCGGTACCCGCACAGTCAGCGGCATCACATGGCAACGTCCGACCGTCGGCAACGTCATCAGCAACTTCGGCGGCAGCAACAAAGGTGTAGATATCGGCGGTACAGCCGGTCAACCCGTCGTTGCCGCTGCTGACGGCAAAGTCGTCTATGCCGGCTCAGGATTGCGCGGTTACGGCAACCTGGTCATCATCCAACACAACTCATCTTATCTGAGCGCATACGGTCACAACCAACGCTTGCTGGTCAACGAAGGACAACAAGTCAAACGCGGCCAAACCATCGCAAACATGGGTAATACAGACGCCAGCCGTACACAACTGCATTTTGAAGTGCGCCAAAACGGCAAACCGGTCAACCCTGCAAACTACGTTGCATTTTAAAATCAATGCCATACAAAACCGCCCAAATTGGGCGGTTTTTATTTTCAAATATAGTGGATTAACTTTAAACCAGGACGGCGTTACCTCGCCTAACTTTAAACCAGTACGGCGTTGCCTCGCCTTGCCGTACTATCTGTACTGTATCTGCGGCTTCCGCCTTGTCCTGATTTAAATTTAATCCACTATACAAAAGCCAACCGCCCCAATTCACAACAATATTGACTTATATTGAATTTCTCCCGCCGATACACCCGTACAATCAAACTTATTGCCGTCTCCAGTATTTTTCAGACGACCCTCAAGACATTTCCGTCTTTTGAAATCTTTCTCAAAGCTTTTCTTTTCAAGGAGTCATCATGCAACAATACACCCTAGATCCCAAAGCCTTGCTCGGCGGCGTTATCCATAGCGATATCGACCAAGAAATCGTTCAACTCTCCCTGCAAAAGGATAATGAAATCCCCGACTATCAAGCCGATGCCATTATTCTCCTGCTGGTACTCAACGGCAGCGCCAAAATCATCACCCAAACCGAAACCCTCTCCACGCAAGGACTTCAAGTCGTCCGCCTTGAGCCCAACGAAACCCACAGCATACGCGCCCTAGAAGACCACACTAACATACTGGTCATCAAGCAGCTTACTTACGCTTCCGGCCTGAATAAAAAACTGCGTTTCGGCAAATGTTGCCTATAAAGGAAAGAGGTCGTCTGAAAGCCAAAAAAATGGTTTTCAGACGACCTCTTCAACATTCAATCTAATTGCTGTTCAAAAAGAACGATAAATCAAAGTCTCAACACAAGACAACGTATAGTGGATTAACTCTAAATCAGGACAAGGCGACGAAGCCGCAGACAGTACAGATAGTACGGAACCGATTCACTTGGTACTTCAGCACCTTAGAGAATCGTTCTCTTTGAGCTAAGGCGAGGCAATGCCGTACTGGTTTAAAGTTAATCCACTATAATTCCACATTCCTGCCCCCTACTTTGTTTATCCGCATTCAGTAAAAAAGGTCGTCTGAAATTTTTCAGACGACCTTTTATCAATCAAAATAGGCTCAACGATTATTCAGGCGCTTTTTCTTCGCGCGCAGGAGCTTCGGTCAATGCTTTGATAGACAGACGCACACGGCCGCGGTCGTCCACTTCCAATGCTTTCACATTCACAACCTGACCGACTTGCAGATAGTCGCTGACGTTGCGTACGCGCTCGTGGGCGATTTGGCTGATGTGTACCAAACCGTCTTTGCCCGGCATCACGCTGACGATGGCGCCGACGTTGTTGTCGAGGATTTTAACCACAGTACCTTCGTACACTTTGCCCACTTCCACTTCGGCAGTGATTTCTTCGATGCGTTTTTTCGCAGCATCGCCGGCTTCTTGAGTGGTTGCGGCAATAGTGATGGTGCCGTCTTCCGCGATATTGATTTCAGTACCGGTTTCAGCGGTAATCGCACGGATGGTTTCACCGCCTTTGCCAATGACTTCACGGATTTTGTCTTGGTTGATTTTCATGGTGAACAGGCGCGGAGCGTGAGCGGATAGCTCTTGCGGACCTGCCACGGCGGCTTTCATCTGTTCCAAGATGTGCAGACGCGCGTCTTTGGCTTGCGCTAAAGCAATCTGCATGATTTCTTTGGTAATGCCTTGGATTTTGATGTCCATTTGCAGTGCAGTCACGCCTTCGGTCGTACCGGCAACTTTGAAGTCCATGTCGCCCAAGTGGTCTTCATCACCCAAGATGTCGGTCAATACGGCGAATTTGTTGTTGTCCAAAATCAGACCCATTGCAATACCGGCAACGTGTGCTTTCAAAGGCACACCGGCAGACAGTAGGCTCAAGCAGCCGCCGCAGACAGAAGCCATAGAAGACGAACCATTAGACTCGGTAATTTCGGAAACAACACGCATGGTGTAGCTGAATTCTTCAGGAGACGGCAATACGGCAACCAGTGCGCGTTTTGCCAAACGGCCATGTCCGATTTCACGGCGTTTCGGTGCGCCGACGCGACCCACTTCGCCGGTAGAATACGGCGGGAAGTTGTAATGCAGCATAAAGCGGTCGGTGTATTCGCCAGAAAGCGCATCAATAATTTGTTCGTCGCGCGAAGTACCCAAAGTCGCTACGGCAAGGGCTTGGGTTTCGCCGCGGGTAAACAGGGCAGAACCGTGTGTACGCGGCAATACGCCGGTTTGGATGTTCAGCGGACGGACAGTACGGGTATCGCGACCATCGATACGCGGCTGACCTTCCAAAATTTGGGTGCGGACAACGTCGGCTTCCAAATGTTTGAAAATACCCTTGATTTCGTTGGCAGCCAAAGTATCGGTTTCTTCCGTAATCAGTGCATCTTTTACTGCATTCCAAGCCTCGTCCAATTTAGCGGAACGCGCTTGTTTTTGACGGATTTTGAACGCTTCTTTAATGGCTTCGCCTGCGATTTCGCGCACTTTGGCAACCAATTCTTCATTGGTTTCAGGTGCTTTCCAATCCCATACTTCAGGATTTACTTCATCGGCGAACTCGTTGATGGCGTTAATCGCTACCTGCATTTGGTCGTGGCCGTAAACTACGGCACCCAACATCACGTCTTCAGGCAGGATTTTAGCTTCGGATTCCACCATCAAAACGGCTTTGGATGTACCCGCAACCACCAAGTCCAGCTTAGATTTAGCCAATTCGGCTTTGGTCGGGTTCAATACGTACACACCATTTACATAACCTACGCGTGCGGCACCAATCGGACCGGCAAACGGTACGCCGCTCAACACCAGCGCAGCAGACGCGCCCAGCATTGCAGGAATGTCAGAATCGATTTCAGGGTCAACAGACACGACCATCGCTACGATTTGGATGTCATGGTAGAAACCTTCTGGGAACAGAGGACGAATCGGACGGTCAATCAGACGGCTGGTCAGGATTTCTTTTTCGCTTTGTTTGCCTTCGCGTTTGAAGAAACCGCCGGGGATTTTACCTGCTGCGTAAGTACGCTCGAGGTAATCGACAGTCAGAGGGAAGAAGTCTTGGCCTTCTTTCACTTCTTTGTTGGTGGTAACGGCAACCAAAACAACGGTATCGCCCATGGATACTTTAACGGCAGCGGCGGCTTGGCGCGCAATTTCGCCGGTTTCCAAAGTAACGGTGTGATTGCCATATTGGAAGGTTTTAACGTGTTTATCGAACATTTCGTTCCTTTCAGAATGCCGCACGCTAAAACACTAATAATGCACACTAAAAGTGAGAATGTGCATAGTTAGGGTTTCAGGTGTGCGGCGGTTGGTAAAAACTATAGTGGATTAAATTTAAATCAGGACAAG
>NZ_KV821518.1:182499-186501 GCF_001815675.1 Neisseria sp. HMSC065D04 | reverse complement strand
CCGTACTGGTTTAAAGTTAATCCACTATATATTTTCAGACGACCTCAAACGGCCAATCCAAACGCGCATTATAATAGCAAATGTAAGTAAATCCAAGCATTCATGACAGCAAAAGGTCGTCTGAAACGCGCTTCCGTGTTTCAGACGACCTTTTATTAATAGTCAATATGTTACGCCTCAAAAACGCCGTTTCAATTTGCAGGCTTGAAGAATATGGACGGCAAGTTCTTCCACCGATTTATCGGTCGTATTAGTGAACGGAATACCGTGACGTTTAAACATATTTTGCGCATCGGCAATCTCACTACGGCAGGTATCGATTTTGGCATAAGTCGAATTCGGACGGCGCTCTTGACGGATGGCCTGCAGGCGTTCGGGTTGAATGGTCAGGCCGAACAGTTTGTCTTTGTAAGGTTTGACCATGCGCGGCAGGTCGGTGGATTCCAAATCGTCGGGAATCAGCGGGTAATTGGCGGCGCGGATACCGTATTGCAAGGCGAGGTAAAGACAAGTCGGCGTTTTGCCCGAACGCGATACGCCCATCAGGATCACATCGGCTTCTTTCAGGTTTTTATCGCTGACGCCGTCGTCGTGGTTGAGCGAGAAATTGACCGCCTCCATACGCGCATCGTAGCGTTGCGTATTGCCGATACTGTGGTGCCCCTGCTCGGCGGCAACCGCCTCGGTGTTGAGTTCTTTTTCCAAAAGCCCAAGGAAGGTTTCGAAAAAATTGATATGGAAAGCGCCCGCTTTTTTGATGATTTCACGGATTTCGTCATTGACGACGCTGACGAAGGCAATCGGACGCAAACCGTTTTCCTGAGCATTGCGGTTGACTATTTCGACGACGGTACGCGCTTTTTCAGGCGTATCGATGAAGGGATAGGTGTGGCGTTTGAATTCGATTCTGCCAAACTGATTCAGCAGTGCCTCACCGATATTTTCAGCAGTCAGGCCGGTACGGTCGGAAATATAAAACACATGGCGCGGGGCGGTCATTCAGTCATCCTTTGAAATTTAAGACAGTTGCAGACGGTTATCATAGCAGCTGAAACCTTCTAAATAAAGGGAATACGCTTAAATTACACCCAACTACAATGCAATTAAACCCACCTTTAAACGCATTTTTATTTTAATAATCGAATTATCTTAAAATTTTATACCCATCCAAAACCTTTCCAAACTCTACCAATCAGTCATTAATCTATTTCAAACCTTATGTTTTACAAAGAAATAGATAACGGGAATACTGGTTTCCCCATCAGATTTCATTTGACTACACGCCTGAAGCCCGCAATTTTTCAGACGACCCGCAAATAAATCGAGACAGAAAAAGCATGACAGCGGTCGTTTGAATCGCTTAAAATAACAAAGCGTATTCGTTTCTTTTTTAACATATCTTGGATTGGACACACAAATGGCTGACAACTACGTAATTTGGTTTGAAAACCTGCGTATGACTGATGTTGAAAGCGTGGGCGGCAAAAACGCCTCCCTAGGTGAAATGATCAGTCAGCTGACTGAAAAAGGCGTCCGCGTCCCCGGCGGCTTTGCCACTACTGCCGAAGCCTACCGCGCATTTTTGGCGCACAACGGACTGAGCGAGCGTATTTCCGCCGCACTGGCACAACTGGATGTGGAAGATGTCGCCGAACTGGCGCGCGTCGGTAAAGAAATCCGCCAATGGATTTTGGATACGCCCTTCCCCGAACAACTGGATGCCGAAATCGAAACGGCATGGAACAAAATGGTTGCAGACGCAGGCGGCGCGGACATTTCCGTTGCCGTCCGTTCTTCTGCGACCGCCGAAGACCTGCCCGACGCATCGTTTGCAGGTCAACAGGAAACCTTCCTGAATATCAACGGCTTGGAAAACGTCAAAGAAGCCATGCGCCATGTATTCGCCTCTTTGTACAACGACCGTGCCATCTCCTACCGCGTTCATAAAGGCTTCGAACACGACATCGTCGCCCTCTCGGCAGGCGTGCAACGCATGGTGCGTTCTGACAGCGGCGCGTCCGGCGTCATGTTCACCCTCGACACCGAATCCGGCTTCGACCAAGTCGTTTTCGTGACTTCATCTTACGGTCTGGGCGAAAACGTTGTACAAGGTGCGGTCAACCCTGACGAATTCTATGTATTCAAACCCACGCTGAAAGCGGACAAACCTGCCATCCTGCGCAAAACCATGGGTTCGAAACAAATCAAAATGATCTTTACCGACAAAGCAGAAGCCGGTAAATCCGTGATGAACGTCGATGTTCCCGAAGAAGACCGCAACCGTTTCTCCATTACCGACGAAGAAATCACCGAGTTGGCACACTACGCGCTGACAATTGAAAAACACTACGGCCGCCCGATGGATATCGAGTGGGGCCGTGACGGCTTGGACGGCAAACTCTACATCCTGCAAGCCCGTCCCGAGACCGTGAAATCCCAAGAAGAAAGCAGCCGCAACCTGCGCCGCTTCGACATCAACGGCGACAAAAACGTCTTGTGCGAAGGCCGCGCCATCGGTCAAAAAGTCGGTCAAGGCAAAGTCCGCTTGGTAAAAGACGCCTCCGAAATGGATTCCGTTGAAGCAGGCGACGTACTCGTTACCGACATGACCGACCCGGATTGGGAGCCGGTAATGAAACGCGCTTCCGCCATCGTTACCAACCGCGGCGGCCGCACCTGCCACGCCGCCATCATTGCGCGCGAACTGGGCATTCCTGCCGTAGTCGGCTGCGGCAATGCGACCGAATTGCTGAGCAACGGTCAAGAAGTTACCGTATCCTGTGCCGAAGGCGATACGGGCTTCATCTATTCCGGCCTGCTGGACGTACAAATCACCGACGTTGCCTTGGACAATATGCCCAAAGCGCCGGTTAAAGTCATGATGAACGTCGGCAACCCCGAACTCGCATTCAGCTTCGCCAACCTGCCGAGCGAAGGCATCGGCTTGGCACGCATGGAATTCATCATCAACCGCCAAATCGGCATCCACCCGAAAGCCTTGTTGGAATTTGACAAACAAGACGATGAATTGAAAGCGGAAATTACCCGCCGCATCGCCGGCTACGCCTCCCCTGTCGACTTCTACGTCGATAAAATCGCCGAAGGCGTGGCAACATTGGCCGCATCGGTTTATCCGCGTAAAACCATCGTCCGTATGTCCGACTTCAAATCCAACGAATACGCCAACTTGGTTGGCGGCAGCATTTACGAACCGCACGAAGAAAACCCGATGCTGGGCTTCCGCGGCGCGGCGCGTTATGTCGCCGAAAGCTTCAAAGACTGCTTCGCCCTCGAATGCAAAGCCCTCAAACGCGTCCGTGACGAAATGGGGCTGACCAACGTCGAAATCATGATTCCGTTCGTCCGCACTTTGGGCGAAGCCGAAGCCGTCGTCAAAGCCTTGAAAGAAAACGGTTTGGAACGCGGTAAAAACGGCCTGCGCCTGATCATGATGTGCGAACTGCCGAGCAACGCGGTATTGGCAGAACAATTCCTGCAATACTTCGACGGCTTCTCCATCGGCTCCAACGACATGACCCAACTGACCCTCGGCCTCGACCGCGACAGCGGCTTGGTGTCCGAATCGTTTGACGAACGCAACCCTGCCGTCAAAGTGATGCTGCATTTGGCAATCTCTGCCTGCCGCAAGCAAAACAAATACGTCGGCATCTGCGGTCAAGGCCCATCAGACCATCCGGACTTTGCCAAATGGCTGGTTCAAGAAGGCATCGAAAGCGTTTCCCTGAATCCGGATACCGTCATCGAAACTTGGCTGTATTTGGCTAATGAGTTGAATAAATAAGCTTTTTATCAACATTGAACAATCCCCCGATTGGAAACATTCGGGGGATTTTATGTAATAGGTGTTACATCAAACATACCTTACCGCATCGATCATCAAACCATACGGGGTCGTCTGAAACACACGATTTCAGTTTTTCAGACGACCCTACATAGATATAGTGGACTAAATTTAAATCAGAACAAGGCGACGAAGCCGCA
>NZ_KV821518.1:158842-182399 GCF_001815675.1 Neisseria sp. HMSC065D04 | reverse complement strand
CCGTACTGGTTTAAAGTTAATCCACTATAAAACCTTTATCGTTGTTTAATGTCTCGATCAACAAAACCAAAGGTCGTCTGAAAATTTTTCAGACGACCTTTTCTCAAGCTAACGCTTCAAAATTTGATCAGTACCAACCGCGCAGCTTCATCGCTTTTTCAACGCGGCGGATACTCATCATATAAGACGCGGTACGCAAATCCACGTCATACTCTTGCGCCAGATTCCAAATATCGCGGAACGCGCGGCGCAGGACAACGGTTTCTTTTTCCTGAACTTCGTCAAATTCCCAGTAATAGCCTTGCAGGTTTTGCACCCATTCAAAATAGGAAACGACCACGCCGCCGCAGTTCGCCAAAATATCGGGCACGACCAACACGCCGTTTTGACGCAGGATGGCATCGGCTTCGGGTGTAGTCGGACCGTTTGCGCCTTCGACCACGATTTTGGCGCGTACTTTGCCGGCGTTTTCGGAAGTCAGTTGGTTTTCCAGCGCGCAAGGGGCGAGTACGTCCACATCCAATGCCAAGAGTTCGGCGTTGCTGATTTCTTTGCCGTAACCCGCTTCGTTGGTAATGAAGCCTTTTTCTTGGAACTCTTTGAAGAGGGCTTCCATATCCAAGCCGTTTTCGTTGTAGATGGCGACGTCAACGGTGGAAACGGCAACGACTTTCGCGCCGGATTGATGCGCGTAATAGCCTGTGTGATAGCCCACATTGCCGAAGCCCTGAATGGCGTAGGTCGCGCCTTTAACGTCTTTGCCGAGTTTTTCCAAAGCTTGAACGGCTGCGAAGTTCACGCCGTAACCCGTCGCTTCGGTACGCGCCAAAGAGCCGCCGAATTCGACCGGTTTGCCGGTGAACACGCCAGGCGCAGATTTTTTAACGACATTTTCGTAGGCATCGACCATCCACGACATGATTTTGCCGTTGGTGTTCACATCGGGAGCGGGAATATCGATTTTCTCGCCGATGAGCGGGGAAATGGCTTCGGAATAAGCTCGTGCAATGCGTTCCAACTCTGCTTCGGAATAATCGCGCGGATCCAAAGTAATGCCGCCTTTGCCGCCGCCGTAAGGAATGCCCGCAACGCAGCATTTGATGGTCATCCAAATCGACAGGGCTTTGACTTCGTCCAGATTCACATTGGGGTGGAAGCGTACGCCGCCTTTGTAGGGGCCGACGGCGTTGTTGTGTTGCGAACGGTAGCCGGTGAAGGTTTTGACCGTGCCGTTGTCGAGTTTGACGGGGAAGGTAACTTCCAAAACGCGTTGCGGGCTTTTCAGGATTTCATACACCGCAGGGTCGGCATTGAGTCGGTCGCAGGCGGTTTTGACCTGTTTGCGGGCGATTTCGAAAGGATTAAGGGTTTCTTTTGCGGCGGATTGGGACATTTCTCTTCCTTCTTATGTCTGGTTGAAATTTAAGGGCTTCACAGTTGTAACTATAACCAATTTCCAAATGAAATGTAATAGCATGTAGTCAGTATTTTCAAAATTGATTAATTTATATATGAATTTATTTTCAGACGACCCCTGAAACCTGACACCCCGTTACCCGATATCGCCGCCAAAATCGGCTACTAAAACTAAAGCCCTTGTTTTTAAAAAAATCGTCTGAAATTTTATATCATCAGGCTGATGCTTTAAAAACAGCAACGACCGCATATCAGACTCGATAATATTGTTAACAATATCCAATTTTCGGCAGCACAAAATAAGGCATAACAAGATGGGCTGCCTCATCCATTTTGACTTTAATATAGTGGATTAACTTTAAACCAGGACGGCGTTACCTCGCCTTGTCCTGATTTAAAGTTAATCCACTATAAAATATGAAAAAGGTCGTCTGAAAACCCATGTTTCAGGTTTTCAGACGACCTTTTTGAACTTCATCGTTTACCGTTCGGCGGCGCTGCTTCTTTCGGCTTGCTCTTCTGCCGCTTCATACGCTTCCACAATTTTCTGTACCAGCGGGTGACGGACGACGTCTTCGCTGGTGAAGGTGTGGAAATACAGCCCTTCCACGTCGCGCAGTTTTTCACGGGCGTCTTTCAAGCCGGATTTGATGTTGCGCGGGAGGTCGATTTGGCTAATATCGCCGGTGATGACGGCTTTCGCGCCGAAGCCGATACGGGTCAGGAACATTTTCATCTGTTCGGGCGTGGTGTTTTGCGCTTCGTCCAGAATCACATACGCGCCGTTGAGCGTGCGGCCGCGCATGTAGGCGAGCGGGGCGATTTCAATCAGGCCTTTTTCCATCAGTTTGGTGACGCGGTCGAAGCCCATCAGATCGTAGAGCGCGTCGTAGAGCGGGCGCAGGTAGGGGTCAACTTTTTGCGCCAAATCGCCGGGCAGGAAGCCGAGTTTTTCTCCTGCTTCGACGGCGGGGCGGACGAGGACGATGCGTTCGATTTGGTGTTTTTCCATGGCATCGACGGCTGCGGCGACGGCGAGATAGGTTTTACCCGTACCGGCGGGCCCCAGCCCGAAGACGACGTCGTGGGTCAACAGCGCGCGGATATAGCCGTTTTGGCGCGGGGTACGCCCGCCTATGCTGCCGCGTTTGGTGCGGAAATAATATTGTTGGTCGTGATGCTTTTCTTCGTGTTTCTCGTCGGCAGTCTTGGCTTCGACGGCGACAAGGCGGATGGCATTATCGTCCAAATCGCCTTGTTCAGCGGCTTCGGCGAGCGCGAGCAGGGCGCGGCGGCCGGCGTGGGCGAGTTCGCCCATGAAGGTGAAGTGTTCGAAGCGGCGGCTGATTTGGATATCGAGGGCTTTGCCCAAGGCTTCGAGGTTGCCGTCGAGCGCGCCGCAGAGGCGTTGGAGGACGGTGTTGTCGATGTCTTCAAATTGAAGATGGACGGTATGGGTCATATCTTGTTTCCATGATGATTAAAGGTCGTCTGAAAGGTGCGGGATGCTTTTCAGACGACCTTTCGGTGTTATTTGTTTTGCGCTTGTTCGCGAAGCTCGCGGCGCAGGATTTTGCCGACATTGGACTTGGGCAGTTCGTCACGGAACTCGATGTCTTTCGGCACTTTATAAGCGGTCAGCTCGGTACGGCAGAATTCGATGAGTTCCTCTTTGGTCAGGCTTGGGTCTTTTTTGACGACGAAGACTTTGAGGGCTTCGCCTGTTTTTTCGTTGGGCACGCCGATACAGGCGACTTCCATGACTTTATCGTTGTGTGAAATAACTTCTTCGATTTCGTTCGGATAAACGTTGAAACCGGAAACGACGATAAGGTCTTTTTTGCGGTCAACCAGTTTCAGCCAGCCTTTTTCGTCCATCACGGCGATGTCGCCGGTTTCCAAAAAGCCGCGCGCGTCTATGGTTTTGGCAGTTTCTTCGGGACGATTCCAGTAGCCTTTCATCACTTGCGGGCCGCGCACCCAAAGTTCGCCCGGCTGTCCGATGCCGACTTCTTTACCGTCCGCATCGCGCAATTCGACTTCGGTGGAGGGAACGGGCAATCCGATGCCGCCGCTGTACGCTTCGATATTGAGCGGGTTACAGCACACGCCGGGACTGGCTTCGGTCAGGCCGTAGGCTTCGACGATGGGCGTGCCGGTGATTTTTTTCCATTTTTCAGCGACGGCTTTTTGAGTCGCCATACCGCCGCCCAAAGTCAGGCGCAGGTTGGAGAAATCGACGGTGGCAAAATCGGGTTGGTTGACCATGCCGTTAAACAAGGTGTTCACGCCGATGAAGACGCTGATGCGCTCTTTTTTAAGCTCGCCGATAAAGCCTTTCATGTCGCGCGGGTTGGTAATCAGGATGATTTTGGAACCGGCGTTGGTGAAAATCATCAGGTTCACCGTCAGGGCGAAGATGTGGTAAAGCGGCAGCGCGGCGATGACGGTTTCTTTGCCTTCGCGCAGTTGGTTTTTAATCCATTCTTTCGCCTGCAGCATATTGGCGCAGATGTTGCCGTGGCTGAGGACGGCGCCTTTTGCCACGCCGGTCGTGCCGCCCGTGTATTGCAACAGCGCGGTATCTTCGCGGGTCAGGGTAACGGGGCGGAAGGTATGCGCCGCACCTTCTTTCAGGGTCGTCTGAAAAGGGATAGCGCCGGAAATACGGTACTCTGGCACCATTTTTTTGATTTTGCGCAGCACGAAATTCATCAGCGTGCCTTTGAAGAAGCCGAACATTTCTCCGACAGAGGCGACGATGACGTGTTTGATTTGCGTACGCGGCAGCACCAGCTCCAGCGTGTTGGCAAAATTTTCCAAAACGATGATGGTGGTCGCGCCGCTGTCTTTCAACTGATGCTCCAGCTCGCGCGGGGTGTAGAGCGGATTGGTGTTTACCGCCACCAGCCCCGCCTGCAGGATGCCGAAAAGCGCAATCGGGTATTGCAGCAGGTTGGGCAGCATAATCGCCACGCGCTCGCCGCGCGGCAGCTTCAGAACGTTTTGCAGATAGGAAGCGAAATTTTCCGCCAGCTTGCCGACTTCGGCGTAAGTGAGCGTTTTGCCCATGTTTTGAAACGCGGGTTGATGCGCGAATTTTTCAACGCTTTGACGGAATACGTCGCTGATAGAGCTGTATTGCGTGATGTCGATTTCGGCATTGACGCCTTGTTCGTAGCTGTTGAGCCAGAGTTTTTCCATATAAATAGTCTTGTTTCGTTGGTTTTATGGTTGTCTTGAGGTCGTCTGAAAAGGCGGGAACAAACCCGCTGTAATGGTTTTCAGACGACCTTTTATCTTTTTTATTCAAGCAGTAATAATGACGGGCTTGTCGGTGGACATGATAATGCCGCCGCCCAAGCAGACATCGCCGTCGTACAGCACGGCGGATTGACCGGGCGTTACCGCCCATTGCGGTTCGTCGAACACCAGCTCGACCGTTTCATCATTAAGATAACGCAATTCGCAGGGCGCGTCCGCCATGCGGTAGCGGGTTTTGCAGGTGTAGCGCCCTTCTTTCGGGCGTTCGGGCAGCGTGAAACTCAAATCGTTCATGACGAGGCTGCGGGTGTAGAGCAGCGGATGGTCATGACCTTGTACGACGATGAGTTCGTTTTTCGTCAAATCCTTCGCGGCGACAAACCACGGCTCGCCCGCGCCGCCGATGCCCAATCCTTTGCGCTGTCCGAGCGTGTAGAACATCAGTCCGACGTGTTCGCCGACGGTTTTGCCTTCGGGCGTCACCATTTTGCCGTTGTTGGTCGGCAGGTATTTTTGCAGGAACTCGCGAAACGGACGTTCGCCGATGAAGCAGATGCCGGTACTGTCTTTTTTGGCGGCGGTCGGCAAATTGAATTCGGCGGCAAGGCGGCGGACTTCAGGTTTTTCCAAACCACCCAACGGAAAAATCGCGCGCTCGAGCTGGAAAGGCTTGAGACGGTAGAGGAAATAGCTTTGGTCTTTGTTTTGATCCAAACCTTTGAGCAGGTAATGAGTGCCGTTGCGGACTTCTTTGCGCGCATAGTGTCCGGTGGCAATGGTATCTGCGCCTTGCTCTATGGCGTAGTCCAAAAAGCATTTGAATTTGATTTCCGCGTTGCACAACACATCCGGATTCGGCGTGCGCCCCGCGCTGTATTCTTTGAGGAAATAGGCGAATACATTGTCTTTGTATTGGGTGGCAAAATTGACGATGTCGATGTCTATGCCGATGATGTCGGCGACGGCAATGGCATCGAAAGAGTCTTGCTTGATGCTGCAATATTCGTCATTGTCGTCGTCCTCCCAGTTTTGCATAAACACACCGCGCACTTGATAACCCTGCTGTTTGAGCAAGGCGGCGGTTACAGAGGAATCAACACCGCCGGAGAGCCCGACGATGATGTTTGAAGGTTGTTGAGTAATGTCCATAAAGAGGATATGGGTAGGAAACAGCAGTTTTTAAAGGAGGATTTTAGCACATTTTGATGAAGGGATAAGGAAGGCTACCCCATAAGGCAGACGGGGTTTGAATGATGTTTTATTGGAAATTCAAGAAATTAAATGACATTTGATAGAAAAAAGCCGCCTGAAACCGCTACCGTCGGTTTTCAGACGACCTTTTGCTTATTCGGATGCGTCGGCTGCTTTTTCTTTTTGCCGGGTGAACACATCGCCCTTTCTGTAAGCATTGCGCTTTCCGTGCAAACTGTAATACTCGACAAGCTGTCCGTTTCTCCGCACGAAATATCCACGGTCTTTTTCATATTTCGGACAATGCGTGTACCAAGAATCGTCGCCTTCGCTGCAATAGCTCAAATACAGTTTGCCGCGTTTGACATAGCCTTTCACCTTGCCACTGCCGCCCGGACCATTCGAACGGCCTTCATTCCACTCCCCGGAAATAATGTATTTCGGTGATTGTTTAATATTAAAATATTTACCGTAGATACCATCTTCCAGCTCTTGCTCATACCCCCAATTTCCAGAAAAATCAGCGGCTAATGCTTGACCTGCAAACCATAATGCACACGCTGCAAGAATATATTTCTTCATTTTAGCCTCATCGTTTAATCAATAATAAACAGATGGCATTTTATGACGAAGCAGAATATGTGTCTATCACAAAAGGTCGTCTGAAATGACAGTTTCAGACGACCTTTTTTTATCACATTATAATAACTTCCATCACCATTTCAGACGACCTCAATCCAAAATCTTGCCGACGATTTCACCTACGTCTTTCGACAATCCTTCCTGCGCCCGAATGCGCTGCAATTCTTGTTTCACCAAGTTTCTGCGGTGCGGTTCGAGCTTGTTGCAGAGGTTGAACGCCTGCACTAAGCGGGCGGCGACCTGCGGGTTGAAGCGGTCGATTTCGATGACTTCGTCGGCGATGAAGCGGTAGCCGCTGCCATCTTGTGCGTGGAAATGCGGGACGTTGCGGCTGAAGCTGCCGATGAGCGAACGGGCTTTGTTGGGGTTTTCGAGGCTGAATTTCGGATGCTGCAAGGCGGTTTGAACCTGTTGCAGGGTGTCGCTGCGGCGGCTTAAGCCGACGAGGGCGAAATATTTGTCCATCACCAGCGCGTCGTCTGAAAACTTGTCGGCAAACTGCGCCAGCAGGCGGTTGCGCGTATCGCTTTCGTTGCCGTTGACGGCGGACAGGATGCCCCATTCATGGGTCATGTTTTGTGCCATTTCGCCGTATTTTTCGGCAACGGTTTCGATGTGCGCGGGGTCGGCGCGCAGGACGAAGGCGCGGCAGACGTTGCGCAACGTGCGCCAGCCGGCGGCTTCGGGGCTGTACTCGTAGCTTTGGCTTTCCTGCTTCGC
The DNA here is from genome assembly GCF_001815675.1 of Neisseria sp. HMSC065D04. Lineage (NCBI taxonomy): Bacteria > Pseudomonadati > Pseudomonadota > Betaproteobacteria > Neisseriales > Neisseriaceae > Neisseria > Neisseria sp. HMSC065D04. The sequence goes on along the minus strand of NZ_KV821518.1, from coordinate 175,166 downwards.
CGCCTGACGGTTCAATTCGTGCCATTTCGGCAGGAAGTGGACGGCAAGCGTATCCAACAAGGCTTCGCGCGCCTGATGGTAGCGCAGCGGGTCGATGTTTTCCGCGCCGTCCCACAATTCGGCTTCAGACGGCACGCCCAAAAGCAGGGCTTTGAAGGCGTTGTCCAAGAGGCCGTCTGAAATGACTTTTTCGACGGCGGCAAGCAGTTTTTCGTGTTTCGGCAACCCGACGCCGTCTGAAAGCGCGGCAAGGTTGACGGCGACGGCGCGGCGATAGAGCGTTTGGGCGGCTTCCCAGCGCGTGAAGGCGTCGCTGTCGTGGGCGAGCAGGAGCAGCAAATCGTCGTCGCTGTACGGATAGTTCAGATGCACCGGCGCGCTGAACCCGCGCAGCAGCGAGGGAACGACGGCTTCCATTACACCTTCGAGCAGGAAGGTTTGTTCGGCTTCGGTCAGCAGCAACACGGCTTCGGTCGCGCGTTTGCCCTGATAATCGAATGCCACCGCCTCTCCGTTGCGGTTCAACAGCCCGATTTTGACCGGAATCATCATCGGCTGCTTGTCCGCCATATCGGGCGTGGGCGGCACGGTTTGTTTGACGGTCAACTCGAAAATATTGTTTTTCAGACGACCTTCCGCTTCCAAAACGGGCGTTCCCGCCTGGCTGTACCACAAGGCGAACTGGTCGAGATTAATGCCGTTCGCGTCCGCCATCGCCGCGCGGAAATCGTCGCAGGTAACGGCCTGGCCGTCGTGGCGTTGGAAATAGAGCTTCATGCCTTTCTGGAAACCCTCTTCGCCGAGCAGGGTGTGATACATCCGCACCACTTCCGCGCCTTTTTCATAAACGGTCATGGTGTAGAAATTGTTCATCTCCTCATAGCTGGCGGGGCGCACCGGATGCGCGGTCGGGCCTGCGTCTTCGGGGAACTGGTGCTGGCGCAGCAGGCGGATGTTTTCGATGCGACGCACGGCGCGGCTGGCGCGGTCGCCGGAAAATTCTTGGTCGCGGAACACGGTCAGCCCTTCTTTCAGTGAAAGCTGGAACCAGTCGCGGCAGGTCACGCGGTTGCCCGTCCAGTTGTGGAAATATTCGTGTCCGACCACAGATTCGATGCCTTCGAAATCGGTATCGGTGGCGGTGCGGCTGTCGGCAAGGACGAACTTGGTGTTAAAAATGTTCAAACCCTTGTTTTCCATCGCGCCCATATTGAAATCGCCCACGGCGACGACCATGAAAATATCCAAGTCGTATTCCAAACCGAAGCGCGTTTCGTCCCATTTCATCGCGTTTTTCAGCGATTCCACGGCAAAGCCGACCTTGGGCTTGTCCGCTTCGGTGGTGTAAAACTCGATTTTGACGTTCCTGCCGCTCATGGTGGTGAAACGGTCTTCCGTGACCGCCAAATCGCCCGCGACCAAAGCAAACAGATAGCTCGGTTTGGCAAACGGGTCTTCCCATTTCACCCAATGGCGGTCGTCTGAAAACTCGCCGCCGTCGATTTTGTTGCCGTTGGAGAGCAAAACGGGATAGCGTTTTTTGTCCGCGACGATGGTGGTCGTGAATTTGGACATCACATCCGGACGGTCGATGTAGAACGTGATTTTGCGGAAGCCTTCCGGCTCGCATTGGGTAAACAAATTACCGCCGGAAGCATACAGCCCCATCAGCGATTTGTTTTCCGCCGGCAGGATTTCGGTTTCCACTTCAACGGTGAAGCGTTCGGACGGCACGCCCGCAATCGTCAGCGTCTCGCCTTCCAACACATAATCCACAGCCGTCCCGTTGATTTTGACGGACAAGAGTTTCGCCGAACCGTCCAACACCAGCGGCTCCCCTACCCTCTGCGGCTCGACCGTCAAACGGGATTTCACGACGGTTTGCGGTTCGGCAATGTCGAAATGCAGGTCGGTTTCGAGAATGCGGTAGGCAGGCGTTTGGTAATCTTTCAGATAACGGACGGTTTTGCTCATGGTTTTGCTTTCGGGTTAGGAATCAATTAAAGAAATGAAAAGAGATAGGGTGGATAACTTTCATCGGACGGCTTCGCTGTACCTTGTCCTGACGGCTGTCATCCCCTATTGGGTCGTCTGAAAATGCAATCTTAACAAAATAACAAACTTCGCACCCATCATCCCACAAAAATACCTTTTATCCAATATTTCATGCCACAAAGTCAAGTGCGACCCCGTCTTTCGTTTACGCTGTTAGAATGCCCCCTTCGCCCCCGCACGGGTATAATCCGTTGCCATATCGGCAATCGCGGAATGACCGAAATTGCTTTAGGATTTCGGGCAGCCAACCGCCCGATCCGACAAGGAGCGGATGAACCTTTACCGGCATTCCCGTTCCAATCCGTCAGGTTTTGATTATCTTTGAGGTGTGATAAATATGTCTTCCAAACCTTTGCTCCTTTTGTGTTCCACATTGACTGCATTGTTATGCGCCTGCAGCGCCGGCAACGAAGCGGCAGAAGCCAGCGCATCCGGAGCTTCAAATGCGTCGGCAGCCGCAGCCTCCCAAGCCCCGGTACAAGCCGCCGCTTCCGAGGCAGCATCAGCCTCCGCGCCTTCCGCCACACAAAATCTGACCGGTTTGGAGCAGGCAAAATGGCAAACCTACCGCTGCAAAGACAACGGCAGCGTATCAGTCCGCTATTTCAAAACAGAGGACGGCGCCGCGGCGCAAGTACGCTTTAAAGGTGCCGAGTTTGTCGCACCTTTCAGCCCCGAGATGAGCAACGAAGATTTGAACGCCTTTAGCGACGGTCAATACACTTGGACAATCGGCAACTTTACGGAAACCGATTTCTACAAGGAAGACGGCGGTTTTCTGGTTCATCATGAAGCCTCGGAAGAAACGCCTGACAACATGACGGACAACCTGCTGCTGCAAGAATGCGCCCCGTCCCAATAGTATTGCCGTTTTAGAGAAAACCATCTACCCACTTTCTCCCCAATACACGCCATACAAACTAAAAGGTCGTCTGAAAACCTCAAATCGAGATTTTCAGACGACCTTTTCTTCTGCCTGCTTTAGAACGTGTGTTTCAACGTAGCGGTCAGGCTGCGCGGCGTGCCGTAAACGTGGATGTCGGGCATGGTGCGGTAGCGTTTGTTGAACACGTTTTCAAAGTCCAAACCGATTTGGGTGGATTTGCCGATTTTGTAATGCGCGGTCAAGTCCAGCGTAGCGTATGGGCGTTGGGTCAAGGCTTCTTTACCGGCAGCGGTGAGGGGCTGGTATTCATCAGATACTGCGTTTGTACCGCTTTGCCAGTTGACGTTTGCACCCAAGTTTAGGCGGTCGGTAACGTCATACGCAGTAAAGAGTTTGAAAAGGTGGGTAGGATAAGAAGGGTTGACCAAATTGCCCGAATCGTTTTTGAGTTTGGAGTACGCATAAGAAGCATTGATCAGCCATTTGTCGCTCAAGCGTCCGCCGACGGACAATTCCACGCCTTTGGTCGTTGTGTTGTTAACAGATTCATAGTAAATACGTTGATGTTCATCATCACGAATTTCTTTCCCCAAATGGTCGCGTTTATTGATAAATGCAGCCGCAGAAGCGTTCAAACGGTCTTCAAACCACGAGGCTTTTAAGCCGAGTTCATATGTTTTGCCGCGTTGCGGTTCGAGCGGTTTGCCGTTTCGATCCAAATAGCGCGGTTGCGGGCGGAATATGGTGGTATAGGAGGTGTAGGCTGTCAGATTGTCGTTTAAATCATAACTTGCGCCCAAATAGGGGATAAATACCTTGTTTTTATGCCTGCTGTCGGCAAAATGGTTGCGATCGGAACTGTAGCGGTATTGCCAATCGACAAACCGTCCGCCGCCTATCAATGCCAGCCTGTCGGTCAGTTTGAAACGGGTCGAACCGTAAACAGAGAGGTTTTTCATATGGGCAAAGCCGTCGCGAATGTAGGGTATGGCCGGTTTTGTGAAATTTCCGTCAAAAAGGCGCAAATCAGGGACAATCCCATCTTCATTTTCTTCGTAATATGAAGGAGTTTCCTTATTGTACTGATAGCTGATGCCGGCATTGAATTCATGTTTGCGTCCCCAAAGCGGGTAATCGCCGTCCAAATTCAGAGAAAAATCTTGGTCGGTGTACTTGGCTTGGTCGCGCTCGGCAACAAATACAGCGGAATAGTCCGGATAAATGGTAAAAGGACCAGCCATGCCGGAAACTGCATCACTTTTCCCATAAGTATGGCTGTAGTTGCCGTTCAGAGCCCAACCGTTTTCAAACTCATGATTGATAGAGGTGAAGATTTCCGCACTGTTTTCTTTACCGTAAGCCCATTTTGCCGAGGAATTACTGCGCGGTGAGGCTGCAAACGGTTTGAAAGGTTGATTGTTTCTAGGGTTTCCCGCTACGGTCAGATAGCTGAAAGGAGAGCTGCCGGTATTGCGGAAACGGTGTATTTCCGTACCGAGGCGCCAGTGGGTTTGCGGCGTGAGGTCGTAAGACAGAATGCCGTAGAAAGTGTGATTGTGGCGCGAAGTGTTCGGCAGGTAATCGCCGCCGTGGTCGCTGACCAAAATGGCGCGGCCGCGCAAGGTATTGTCGGCATTCAGAGGATGATTGGCATCAAGGACGAAGCGGTAGTGTTTCCACGAACCGACACCGGCTTCTACGCTGACCGCGGGTTTGGCAGTCGGTTTTTTGCGTTCCAAAGCAACCGTACCGCCCGGTTCGCCCATACCGCCGTTGGACAAACCGCTTGCGCCGCGCACGACGACGACTTGTTCGTACAATGCGCTGTCCAGATTGTTGGTGCCACGGCGGATGGCTTTACCGTCGTAAAGGAATTTGGGTGCGCCGTCCACGGAAATGCTGTCAATCGCCTGACTGCGCGAAATAAACTCGCTGTGGCCGGAGACGTTGTTGCCCATTTTGCTGTGGAACACGCCCGGTGTTTGTTTCAACACGTCCTGCAAGGTATCCAAACCTTGGTCGTCCATTTGTTTTTCGGTAACAACAGACAAAGACTGCGGCGTTTCGCGCTGGGTCAGGCGGATGCCTGTCGCAGCGGAGGAAGCCGGAATGGTGTAGTTGGAGGTTGTCTGTTTGCCGACGCCCCGTACTTGGACAGTAGGCAAATCAACCTGCTCAACCCCATCCCCTGCGCCCCAGGAATAGGCGGACAAAAGTGCCGCAGCAACGGCAACCGGCAAACGCGCCGGACGAAATTTAGATAATGGCATGGTGTCTCCTAATTATTTAGCCGTCCGAACGGCAGCGGAGTTCCAAACCTCCTTGTACCATTCGACAGCAAACGGCTTTTTTGCGTATTAAATAAGAATTTTTATCAAATTTCTGTAATGGGATGAAATAAAACGGTCGGAGTATAGGGAACTGACGGGCATGAATCAAATAATTTACACAGTCCCCGACACATCATTTTCATCTGCATGACCATCTTTCATTCTCAATCAAACAAATCCGACAGTTGCAAAAAAGGTCGTCTGAAAAGTTTCAGACGACCTTCGGCTGATTTATGCGAAAGATAAATCCGTTGTATAGTGGATTAAAATTGCAATGATACGGTGTTGCCAACGCCCTTATGTACTACCCGTACACGGCGGGCGTTGCCGCCTTGTCTCATTTTTATTTTAATCCACTATATCGATTTTCCAAATTCAATTTAAGCGGCATCGGTGAGGCATTTTGCTGATAGATTTCAAAATCCAAAACCTTCTGTTCTTCATTCCAGCGCAATCTACGGGAAGGGCTAGAATGTTTTGCCAAAACGCTTTCTAAAGCAGCACGGCGTTTACCGGCAGGCAGACGGTATAACTCTAAAGCGGCTTGGAATGCGCGTTGCTGCATGGCGGTATCTTGCAGGCGATGAACGTTGGAGTCGTAGGCAGGAAGAGTAATAGCGTAAGTGATACAGCCAACACTATTGCCCATACACGCCCATTTTTTAGCGAATGTTTGGTTCATATCTTCCGGAGGCATCCATTTCGCCTTAGTGTCATTTTTCAAAATAGCCATTTTTTCCGGTTTGCAGTAGGCGGCGAAGTAAGGCGAGATGTGGGCTAATGTATGTTCTGCATCCACATTAGGACGCAATAGAAGAGAAAACATTATGTCGGTATACTGTATTTCTCCGTTCATTAATGTCAGCAACTCATAAAATCCATTCACATTCATGTACCACTTCTGTAAGAACCATAATCTTTGCTGTTCAAATTCCCATCGCCGTAGTGAATTGGCACTTAACCGAAACTCTTCTTGAACTGCCAAACAAATATTTTGTTCCTCTGCTGTCAGAACATCAAACATCCCATCACATTCGGCAGGCAGACGGTTCGCCCACTCGGGTTTTTCGTACAGCATTTGCGCGGCAAGGTCGGTATTCCTTCGGATAACGGCATTCCCTATCATGGCGTAAATCAACTCAGGATCATTATTCAGCATACTGCGCCCTGTCTTGATGTTGCGGCAAACGCGCTTCCATGCCTCGGCTTCCCGCCCTTCCGCCCAATCAAGTGCGGCAGGTTTTCTACCGTATGTCACGAATTGCAGTTTTGGAAGCGGTTTATTAGCAATACCATAATCATCATTAGGCCAATCTCTTGAAACAAAAATATCGTAGTCGGCAAGCCTGTCTACATTGGCTAACAGTTCGGCGTATTTTTCCACCACAGCTTTCGATTTCGGCAAGTCGGCACGCACTTCAGCCAAGCACTCTTGCGCCGTTGTGCCACAGTCCAATGATTTATCATCGTACTCAGGGACAATAAGCCGTCTGCCTTGCAATTCCTGATTTTGCTTGAGGATATCTTGGTCGTTATTGTGTTGGATGTCGTTACCGAAACGCTTCATCAAGTCGGCGCGGTCGGCATCATTTTTTGTGCGGAACTCCAGCAGCCACAAGGCATCTATGCCGTTTTTCAAAGACGGTGACGGGGTGGACTGAATGGAAAGCAGCGCCAAATCCGCTTGCGCGGCTTGGATTTCGCGCTGTTTCAGATAATAGGGAACGATGTAGAGGACGACCGCTACGACAAGCAACAGGATGACCAGCGTCCAAAGCAAGTATTTCCAGAAACGTTTCATGATGTTTTTATAGAGTCAGGCAAAATAAGGCGATTATACTGTGTATCGGCTTTATTTTTTGCATTTGCCATATCAAAAGGGCCGGATATCCATACCCGACCCTTTTATCTTTTCAGACGACCTTTTAACTCCCCAACCTTACATCAATATGTCGTCTGAAACCTACTCTATCCCCGCCCATTTGTGCGTCTGCACGCTCAACTGCCAATGCACGGGCGCGTCGGGGCGGCTGTTTAAGATACCGATTTGGCGGATGGTGTCGTAGATGTTCATCACGCCGTTTTGTTCGCAGGGCGAAAGGTAGTAATGGCGCGCGCGGATTTTGCGTTCCATGTTTTCGCAGAACGCAACGACATCGCCGTCCGCCACGATGCGTACTTCGTTGGCCTCGGCAATGCAGTTGGTTTCATATTTGGCGGCGTAGCAGGCTTTGGGGCTGGTGGCGACATAGTCGATTTGCGGCGGCGCGGGCTTGAGGCCGTTGGTTTCGATACAGAGGAAATAGCCTTCGGCCTTGAGCGCGTCCAGCAGCGTATCGAGATGCGGCTGGATGGTCGGCTCGCCGCCGGTGATGATGATATTGCGCGCAGTGTAGGTTTTCAGACGACCTAAGATGTCGGACAGGCTCATCATGCCGAATTTCAAATAATCGGTATCACACCAGCCGCACGCCAGATTGCATTTGCCCAAGCGGACGAACACGGCAGGCATGCCCGTGTTCCAGCCCTCGCCTTGCAGGCTCTCGAAAATTTCAACGATGCGGTATTGCGGATTTTCGGGGGCGACGCTGATTTTTTTCATACCGCTAACACCGCTGCCGCTGCCAGCATCGCGGGCAAACCTTGTTTGACGAGTATGCCTTTGTTGCCGGAAGAGAACGCGCCCCATGCGGCGGCAATCAATACGAAGCCGAGAAACAGAATCGTCGCGCCGTAAACGGCATTGTCCGGCGCGGCAAACCGCGACCACACCAGCCCGATGCCCAAAAAGCCGTTATACAGCCCTTGGTTGCTGAACAGGGTCTGCACGCGCTTTTGTTCCATAAATTCATAAGGCAGCTTGAAAATTTCCTCCGCCTTTTCGCTGGGAATCTGCGTCATTTCAAGCCAAGCGATGTAGAAATGTTCGGCGGCGACGAGGAGAACTAAGAGGGTGGAAAGGAGTTTCATAGGTATTCCTTTGAATGGGTGTGTTTGATATGAAAGGTCGTCTGAAACATAGGCAATCGGGTTTTCAGACGACCTTTTTGCTTTTTAACGGATGATTTTGGTTCGCTGGCAAAACCGCGCCCCTACTCCCCTTCATACTCCGCACACGATGTCGGCGTTTCCCACAATTTCACGCTGCACACTTTCAGCCCCGCGTTTTTCAAACGGTCGTACATTTCGACCGCCATATTTTCGGCAGTGGTGCGGCAGGGCAGGCACAGGGTTTTCATGTTCCAGCCCTCCAAGAGCGCGGCGATTTGGCATTCGCGACCGTTGCCGCCATTGTAGATAAACGCATGATCGAAAGGGTCGGTAATGTGTTTTTTCACAATGGCTTTGAGGTCGGTAAAGTCCATCACCATGCCGTCTTTCGGCCCACCCCTGACGGGGTCGTCTGAAACGGTGATTTCGAGTTTGTAGGTATGCCCGTGCAGGTTTTGGCATTTGCCGTCATGTCCGTCGAGCATATGTGAAGAGTCGAAGGTAAATATCTTGGTAATTTTCATGGTGGGTACTTTAAATCGGTAAATAACCCTGAAAGCCCATTTCGGCAGGCTTGCCGTGCGGATTCGGGGTCAGGCGGATGGTGTGATTGCCGATGCGGTCGAGCCGGAGCAGGTTGTCCACGTCTTTTAGGTTGTCTTTATGCTGCTGAACATGGTCGGTCAACAGGGTTTGCAGGGCTTTTTGTTTGGCTTCGGCGGGCGTGGCGGCAGCGAACAGTCCGAAAGCGTGCGCCTCGGCAAGCTGCCCCGCGCGATAGCCGCCGACATTGACGAAATACAGGTGCGGGACGTTTTCAGACGACCCCTTCGGCTCGGCGCGGTCGGATACATCGACATCGTAACCGTCCACCCATTCGACAACCTGCCAGCCGTCAATGTGGATTTTGTCCGCATCGCCGAACCATGCGGCTTTAAGCGCGGGAATGGCTTCGCGGTAGTCGTCGCACACGGCAAATTGGATGTCGTGCACTTCGATATTGGAGCGGCCTGCGTTACCGCCGAGATAGAACATATAAAGTTTGGGCATCTTCGTCCTGACGTATTGTTGAAGCTTGGAAATCAGCTGTCCTCCGCCTGCCTACCCGCCCAATTTCCTACTCAAACTTTCCGCATATTCCTCGCGTTCGGCGCGGCTGGTTTCGGGGAGGTGGGTGTTGAGGGACGACCATTTCCACCTGCTGCGCGCTTTGTTGAGTTCGGACGGAAGTTTGTCCGGTGTCCAGGGCGCTTTGCGGCTGTGCAACTCGACCTGCGATTGCGCCGCATGGCCGCGCGTTTGCAGGATGTGGAGCAAATCGAGGGCGCGGGCGGCGAGCAGGGTCAGGGTTTCGGGGTCGGTGTGCAGGGTTTGGCGGCCTGTGAGCTTGTCGGAAATGGTGCGGGTATTGGGCAGGATACCGCCCAAAAAGCCGCCGATTGCCGTACCCAAGCCGAGCGAACCGCCGAGCGTGGCGATGTCCAGCCCCAAGCCGATGAGTGCGCCGGTTGCCGCGCCCGTGCCGGTACGGATGCCGTATTGTTTGAGCAACTCGCTGTCGAACGGATCTTGATGGAAGGCTTTGGGTACCCAGTCGCCGCCGTCGATTTCGCTGTGGTAGAAGCGGTAGAGGGCAAACAGCCGCTGCTGCATCTGTCGTTCGAGCTGGCGGATTTCTGCCTGCATGGTTTGCAGGACGGGCGCGAGGTCGTCGTTTTCGTCGATTTCCTGCGTGAAGGCTGCCACATCGAGCAGGAAACCTGCGATTTCGTGCCGCGCTTCTTTGTCCAGACGCGTCCATTCGCGGCGGCGGGAAGCGGTCAGGCGATCGATGATGTCGTGTTGCGGCAGCATGGTGGCGAGCTTGTTCCAAAGGTTCAATTCGCCTTCAAAATCGAAGGCGACAGTGTCGAACCCTGCGAAAACGTGCAGGTTGCGGCGCGCCAACATGGTCGTCCACGCTTCGGGAAGCTGTCCGCCGGTAAAATTGAACACGGGCATGACCGGTTTGGCGCACCATGAAAGGATGGTCAATTCGTCCCGATATTTGTCGAGGACGGGTTCGCGCGCGTCGATGACGTACAACGCCATGTCGCTTTGCAAAAGCTGCCGCAGCACTTTGGCTTCTTGGTTGAAATCGTGATGCGCGCCGTGGCTGTCGAGGAACTTTTGCAGCCGCTCGATGCCGTCGGCGCGTGCATCCGTGTGGATTTCCAGCCAATCCAAAACGCCGCCCGCGTCTTCGAGCCCGGGCGTATCGTACAGGTACAGCAGCGTGTCGGCGCCGTCGGTAATCGCGGCTTCTTCGACATGGCGCGTGGTGGACGGGGCGTTTTTGACTTCGCCGAACCCGCTGTCGCGCAACAGGGTGCGCAGGAGCGAGGTTTTGCCGGTATTGGTGTGCCCGACGACGGCGAGGGAAAGGGGTTGTTTGTTCATGATGTCTTTGAAGAATGGATTTTCAGACGACCTTTTTCAGGATGGCGGCTTAACAGGGCATTTCAAGTACGTTTATTGGTTTTTCAGACGACCTTCCTGCGCCGCCTTGTCAGGTTCCAGCCATGCCACGTCGCACTCTGCCAACGCGTTGCGCCAGTGGTCCAATGTTTCGGACAGGTCGTCTGAAAGCGCCCGTTCCGTCAAAAGCTGTACCACCGCCCCGCCCTGCGCCGCTTCCGAAAGCCGGACAATCTGCCGCAACACGCCGCGGTCGGGGACGGTTTCCGCGCGCACGCCGATGAGGAGCTGGGCGGGTTTCTGTTTCAATTCCGCCTCTAAATCGGCAACTTCTTCCCGATTCGCCGCCACACCTTTATCCAGCCATTCCTGAGCCAGCCTGCCCGCAAACCATGTGCCTTCGTGCCATTCGGTTTCCAGCATGACTGCCCACTTGGGCGCGTCGTTTAAGGTGATTTTCGGGGAAACGGCGGACACGGTTTCCCGACACGTGTCCGCATCGACGATTTTATTCTGCCAACGGCGGATGACCGCCTGATAATAAGGCTTCTCCAAATCCAGCTTGCTTTGGCTTGTTTTTAAAAAGATTTTGCACACCGCCCAAGCCAGCAGTCGCGGCAGGATGCCGTAGCAGGCAATGCTGCCGACCAACAAGCCCGACCATGCGCGCGCATCGGCGATGTTGCCGTTCAGACGACCTTCGACCACCGCCCGTGCGTCCGGGGCGGGGAAACCGAGTTTCGACGGCAGCCACGCCAACATTTCCACCGCGCGTACCGAAGCGGCATTGGTCAACAGCGTGCTTTCCCAGTTGAACGTATATTGGCGCACCAAAAGCAGCAGCAATACCGACACCAACATCCCGCTCAGGGTGCAGAGCCATAGACTGTGCGAAGTCGCGCCGGCGATCCAACGCGTCGAAGGCTGCCGCCATTCGTCCGCATACAGCCGGAACACCGCCTGATTGACGGGGTCTTTACCCCGAAACCACGTCGCGGGACTGCTGAAAAACCGCCCTACTTTCACGCGCAGGAACAACGTTGCCAGCCATACCGCCAACATCAGCGTATTCATGCCCAACACACCCGCCAAAATCAGGAAAAAATTTAGCCCTTGGCTGTCCATCAAAAGGTAAGTGCCGGAAAATCCGGTACTGAACATCACCGTCGCCGCCACGACCCACAGCCAAAACGACCCGGTCTGCACTTGTTCCAAGGTATGCCGAAGCCGGCGGTCTCTGTCTATCATCTCCGCGCGGCGGATGATTTTTCCTTCCACACCGCCCTCGACATGACGCAACGCCTCCGTCGCCTGCACGGGATCGCCGGCAAAAATATAGCCGCCCTCTTCCAAAATACGGACAAGTTCGGCGAGTTTTCGGGATGGGTTCAACATAAAAAGGTCGTCTGAAAGGGATGGTGAAAACGCAAAGATTTTATCACAGCCCTTTTCAGACGACCTTTGTATTTTAAATATGCGGCTCAGGCAAACCGTTTCGCTCAAGTGGCGGAAGAGAGGTTGCCGCTATTCCCCGTCTTGGAAAATCACGTCGTTTTCAAACCGCGCCATATTGTGCAGCCCGTCGGTCAGGGCGATGCCTTTCAGTTCGTGGCGGCGAACCAAGTCCAACACGGCTTCCTTGCCGGAAACGGGATGGCAGCGGGCAGGACCCATGTGTTGGAAACGGTCGGTGTAAAAGAGGTATAAATAACCGTCCCGCGCGTAAAGTCCGCCGTCTTTGCGGTTTATCCCGACAAAAAGCGGCTGCTCCGCCAATTGGTTCCAAACAATATATTTCACGGATTTCGCCAAATCCGCCGAATATTTTTCCACCAATCCAATCAGCAACACATTTTCCTGCGGCGTGTTACCGGCAAAAAAACTCAGCAATTCCTCATCTTCGACATTTGTAAACTGCTTGAACAACTCCTCCGCCCGCGCGGGTGTAACCTTATAGGGATTGGAAAAACCGACAATGGCTATCGGGTGAAATTGCAGCGGCAGCTTGGCATCGGTACCGATGGACAACGCTTCCATTTTTTCTCGGGAAGCCGCCATGCCATCCGCGCCGTTCACACGCATCAGCCACGAAAGCGCGCATTCGAAATGTTCGCCGTCCTGTCCTCGGTATTCCATCAGTTGAATGCCCAGCGAGTGAGCGACACGCAGGACATTACTCAAATTATTGAACTGGTCTGCCTTATCCAACGCGCCGACCAAAGCGATGCCGTCTAAAGCGCCGTCCTGCCCGTCTGAAAAAGCCCGCGCCGCTTCATAGGTTTCAAACAGATATAAAACCGTCCGCCCGTCTTTCAGACGACCTATATAAGGGATGCCCGTCCCTTCCGACACATCCGCCTGCATGGCAGACAGCGGCACATACACTTTATCTTTCGCATAAATCGCCCGCGCCGAACCCTCGCTTTTTTCCTGTGCGGAAAGTTTGCGCGGCTCTGCTGCCGTTTCGCCGGACGGCTTGTTCCCAAAAATTTTCGACAAAATACTCATTCGGTTTTCCTTAATGTATTGGTATGCGCCCGCCTGACTGCTTTTCTGCACAACAGAACGGCGGCAAACTGGGCGCGCAAGATTTTATCACAGCCTTTTTCAGACGACTTGCATTATCCCTAAGATACCGTCCATAATAACTTTATGCATTAAGCAAGGAAAAACAATGACTATCCGAACCACAACGTTATCCCTACTCACCCTGCTCACCCTCTTCCCGACGCTTGCCGCCGCGAAAGACGAACCGCCCACCGACGGCGACACTTGGGTGGACCACCGCCACGAAGTCGTTTCCAAACGCTTGGACAAATGGTCCAACCGCATCGACGACTGGTTTGGCGAACCCGACCCCGACCACCCTGCCGACGCCAACCTGCGCGTCATGCTTGATACCGAATGGAACCCTGACGACAAGTTTACCGCGACACCGCGCGTACGGGGTCGTCTGAAACTGCCGACCTTGGAGAAAAAAGTCCATGTGATTTTCGGTGACGACTCTTTGGACGACGAGTTGAAACACGAAGCCAACGCCTACCGCAACCGTACCAATACCAACGGCAGGATATTCGACGCATCCCAAAGCCGCGACAACAACGCCTCCCTTGCCGTACGCTGGTCTGAAGCATTCGCCAAACAGCGCACCGATACCGACTTCGATATCGGTATCCGCTCCGGCAGCGACCTGTACGCCCGCGCCAAAAGCTCGAGCAATTGGCAACTGACCGACAACATCGAAACCAGCTTGGAACAAATCTACCGTTACGGCATCAAGAGCAAACACCATGTCCGTACCAACTGGGAAACGCGTTACATCCCCAGCGAAAAAAGCTTTATCGCCAATCAGGCACACCTGCAATACGAACACGATAAAACCGAAGACTGGACATGGGGCAACAGCCTCTTCCGCCAACACAACCTCGGCAAACACCGCCACGTCAACTACGGCGTGTACACCGGCGGCGATATTGAAAAACGCAAAGCCGCCCTCAATACCTACGGTCCGTTTACCACCTACCGCCAACCGATTTGGCGCAACTGGCTGTTTACCCAAACCGAAGTCAACTACTACAACAACCGCAAGGAAAACCAAAAACACCGCGTCGGCGCGCTGTTAAGGATTGAAGCCTTGTTCTGATGCAAAAAGGTCGTCTGAAAGCTTGTTGCCGGATTCCAATCCCGTCAATACAGCTTTCAGACGACCTTTTTTCAAACTATCTCAAACAAATTATTCTTCCGAACCTTCTTCCCTGCCGTTGAAATACTCTGCCGCGCCGCCGTCGAAAAAGCCCTGCAAAATCGCCTGAGCCGCCACTTGGTCGAGTACCGCCTTCTGTTTGCGTCCGAAGACCTGCGCTTCGGCAAGCAGGCTTTCCGCATATAGCGAGGACATGCGTTCGTCCACCCAATATACGGGCAGGTTGAAACGCCCGTGCAGGCGGCGGCCGAATTTGCGGCTGAGGCGGGTCAACTCGTGTTCAGTACCGTCGGCGTGGGTCGGCAGTCCGACGACCAAATGCTTGGGCCGCCATTCCTGTATCAGCTTGGCGATGGCGTTGAATTTCTCGTCGTTGCTGTTGCCGGTCACGGTCGCTAAAGGGTGAGACAGACCAAGTTCCGCATCGCCCTGCGCCACGCCGATACGCGCCTCGCCGAAATCAAACGCCAAAACCGTTCCAGCCGGTGCTTTATGCATGACCGGCTCCACAGACAAGCGCATCGGGCTGGATGCCCAGCTTGGCGAATGCGGCGGCGTAGCGATGTTCGTAAGGCATATCGAACAAAATATGCTCGTCTGCCTTCACCGTCAGCCAGACATTGTCCGCCAGCTCGCGTTCAAGCTGCCCTTTGCTCCAGCTCGAATAGCCTATGCTGATTAAAATCTTGTCCACCGCGCCCTGACGCGATAAGTTTTCAATCACATCGCGCGAAGACGTCAGCGCAATGTCGTCTGAAACAATCATACTGTTTTGCCAGTTGCCCACGGGCGTATGCACGACATAGCCGCGGTCAATCTGTACCGGCCCGCCCATCATGACGTGTTCGTGCTGCATCCGCAAAGGGATATTGCGGTCGGTTGCCGCAAAAATCATGTCCATCGTAATCGGCGACGGTTTGTTGATGATGATGCCCAACGCGCCCTCTTCGTTGTGTTCGCACACATAAATCACCGAATTTTCGAAAAACGGGTCGTCCATATCAGGCATGGCAATCAGGAAATGGTCGGTTAGGTTCATATCGCTCATCTTTTACTTGTTCGGCACAGGCGCATCCACGACGCACGCACCGTAAATCTGTTTGCCTTCCATACCGCCGGCAATTTGCTGCGCATCCGCTTTAGCACCGCCAAAGCACGACACCGCGCTCAAAGAGTTCTTCGGCGAACCCTGAACGATTTTGTCGCTGTAAACCAAATACGCAAACGCCTTACGTTTAGGATCGTAATAACGGATAATCTGCTGGCTCTTAAACGCCAAGCTCGCGCTGCGCTTAAACACTTCCCGCGGCTTGACGACGGCCTGCTCGTTATAACGGATGACCTCCGCCGTCTGCACGCACGACACGGAAGCATCGCTCGCATCCTCCTCCAAATTCACCGTCTCTTTCAAACCGCCTTTTTTCGCATAAGAAATATAACAGGCAACCCCTTGCACATCAGGATCGTCAAACCCCTCGACTTCAATACGGTCATTTTTCCCCAACATATGAAAAACCGTGCTGGCACGTCCGATTTTGTCGGTATCGTTACCGCAGGAAGCAAGAAGCAGGGCGCAAAGCGCAGGCAGAATAATTTTATTCATGTAAATTAAGAAACCTTTGAAGGTTGGAAATAAAGAAGCTGACACCGCAGCTCCTACTATATAAGACCGCTTGTTCAGATTGCAAGCATCGGAAAGACCCAAATACCCAATTGAATCCCATCACCGGCTGCAAGCCTTCCCACTACAAGCCCCCATCCCTTTCATTCTTTAGTCCATTCAAGGTTCAAAAAGAGAACTCTGGATTGAGCGCCAAGTTTACCGTCTGAGCTTTGACTGCAAACAAAAAAGGTCGTCTGAAAACAGATTTTCAGACGACCTTTTTATAGTGGATTAAATTT
>NZ_KV821518.1:143141-158742 GCF_001815675.1 Neisseria sp. HMSC065D04 | reverse complement strand
GCCGTACTGGTTTAAAGTTAATCCACTATAATCTTCAAACTTTCCCAAACTAATCAGCTTGACCTTTGCCTTCACGCTTGCGCTTCTGTTCCCTCGCCCAGTCAATCATATCTTTGGGGTAGTAAGGAGATTGGCGCAATTCGGTATCATCCAAATCGTCAAGATAAGCGATGGCGGCGGCTTCGAAAACCCAGTAGCCGCAATAACCGTTCTGCTCAGGATCGAGGTGGGATTGGTATTCAAGGTCGCTCATGCCGACCATTTCGTGGTACCAGTCTTTGAGGTAGGCGTTGAGAATGGCGAGTTTTTCAGCCTTATCTTTTTCGCGGATGGCGTCTGAAATCAAAACGACATGGTCGTTCATTTGGACATAATCGGGGTCGGGACGGTCTTTAAAGCGGTAGTAGAAGAAATCTTCAATGGTTGAATCAGGCTCAAGCCCATCTTCTGCATTGGCAAGGATGACGTCGAGCAGGCGCGGGAGCAGGTCTTCTCGTTGCAGGAGGTAGCAAAGCGCGATAAGGTGCAGAGTGTTAAGATAGTATTCGACATAAAACCACGGCATCGGGCTGGTGTAGTAGCCGATATTGTTTAATTCGGCTTTGTTTTGCTGCCAGAATTTGGTGGAAACTTCCAATATATCAATAATTTCATCCAGCATACCAGGAAGTTTGCCGATAGATTCTCCAGCGGTATAACTGGTCTTTACATAATCCATTTTTGTAAATGCCGCCAAACCGTAGGAGTTTCTCAGTTCTAAATTATTTGAATTGGAATTATCTTTAAGAATTTTCATTGTTTCCGGTGTTTTCTCAACAATGAATTTCCATCTTTCCTCCGTCAAAAAATGCTGCCTGCGCTTTTCATGAAAAGGAACTTGCTCGGTTTCGTTCATGTTTATTCTCATAAAATTTGGTCGGTTTCTATCTGAATCTTTATATTCGACTATATTTAAAGACCCAAGCATTAGCAGCTTGGTATATGAATCCAACACCCTATTTCAATTCACAGAAAGGTCGTCTGAAACCTGATTTAGTTTTTCAGACGACCTTTCCGTATCAAACTCAATAAAAATTCCCTTATCTCATCACGGCTCCGCCATTTCCAACGCCTGCTTGATGTCCACGGCAACGACGCGCGATACGCCTTTTTCCTGCATGGTTACGCCGACGAGCTGCTCCGCCATTTCCATGGTCAGGCGGTTGTGGGAGATGTAGAGGAACTGGGTTTGCGCCGACATTTCTTTGACCAGGTTGCAGAAACGCGAGGTGTTGGCGTCGTCCAGCGGGGCGTCGACTTCGTCCAGAAGGCAGAAGGGGGCGGGATTGAGGCTGAACAGGGCGAACACGAGGCTCATGGCGGTGAGGGCTTTTTCGCCGCCGGAAAGGAGGTGGATGGTGCTGTTTTTCTTGCCGGGCGGGCGCGCCATGATGGACACGCCGGCGGTCAGGAGGTCGTCGCCTATCATTTTGAGGGTGGCTTCGCCGCCGCCGAACAGGGTCGGGAAGAAGGTTTGGACTTTGCCGTTGACGGCGTCGAAGGTTTCTTTGAAACGCGCTTTGGTTTTGTCGTCGATTTGGGCGATGGCTTCTTCCAAAAGAGTGATGGCGGCCTGCACGTCTTCGCTCTGGCTGCGGTAGTAGCCGTCGCGTTCGCGCGCTTCTTCGAGTTCTTGCAGGGCGGCGAGGTTGACGGCGCCGAGGGCTTCGATTTGCTGGGTGAGGCTGCCGATGCTGCTGTTCAATACTTTCGGCGATTCTTTCGCCAACGCTTCGAGCGCGTCCAAATCGGCGGCGCGTTCGGTCAGGTTTTGATGGTAGCGTTTGGCGTTAATCAGGGCTTCCTGTTGCTGCAACAGGGCGGTTTGGGTAGCGGCCTGAAGCTGTGGCAGCTTGGTTTGCAGGCTTTGTACGCGGGCGTATTGCTCCCTGCCCTGCTCCTGAATCTGCGCGAGTTTCTCCTGCACGGCGATGTATTCTTCGTCCAGCGTGTGCACGGCTTCGGTCAGCTCGTCGAGCTTGATGTGCTGCTCGTCGTTTTGGAACTCGGTTTCATAGGCGAGGGCAAGCTCTTGCTGGCGTTCCTGCCAGTCCAGGGTTTGCTGTTCGAGTCGGGCGATTTGCTGCTGGTAGTTTTGTTTTTGCTGGTTGAGTTTGTGGACGGCGACTTCGGCCAGCCCGTATTGGCGGTTGGCTTCCAACAGGGCAAGCTGCGCCTGTTTCAGACGGCCTTGCTGCTCTTGGCGGCTGTGTGCGGTGGTTTGCTGTTGGTGTTCCAGTTCGGCGGCGGCTTCCTGCAAAGTAACGATGTCGTCTGAAAGCCCGTCGGACGTGTGTTGCAACACGGTCTGTTCTTCCGTCAACTGCGCCAGTTCGCGCTCGATGTGTTCGCGGCGGATTTGCCCTTGGTTGGTGCGCGCCAGAAGTTCGGCGGCGCGTTGCTGCGCTTGGCTGTACTGGCGCGTGTGCTGCTGTTGCTGCTGCATCAGATTTTTGTGTTGCACTTCAGACGAGCGCACAGCAGCCTCCGCCTGTTTGAACGCGGCTTCGGCGGCGGAGAGTTCGGGGGCGAGGTTTTCCAGTTCGGATGCAATGCCGTCGAGGCGTGCTTTTTGGGCAATCAGGCTTTCCTGCGCGGGTTTGGCATAGAGCAGGACGCTGACTTTATCGACCTGATGGCCTTCGGGCGTGAGCCAGATTTGGTGTGCGCCCAAATCGCTTTGATGTGCGAGGGCGTAGCTCAAATCGGGCGCACACAATACGCCGTCTAGCCAGTGGTGCAATGCCGTCTGAAACGGCGGCTGCGCTTGGATTTGGTTCAGCAATGCCTGTACGGGCAGGGATTTTTTGATGCTGCCGGAGAGGTCGTCTGAAAGCCATGCCGCCTGCCCTTGCGGCAACGGCGCGGGGGGGACGAAGCCATGCGGCACGGCGCGGGCGTGCAGGCGTTCGGCAAGGATGACGGACAGGGCGTGCTGCCACTCGGCGGGGGCGGTGATGTGTTGCCACAGTTGCGGCGCGGCGGCGTGGTCGGTTGCCTGCCAGAAGTCGGCGGCTTCCTGCTGTTGCGACAGGATTTGCGACAACGCCTGCTGCTGCGCCTGCAAGGTGATGTGTCGCTGCTTCAGGCTTTGGAAGCGGCTTGAGGCCGTCTGAAACGCTTCGCGGGCGGCGTGTAAGGCTTCTTCGGCGGCAATGATTTGTTCTTCGTAATGCTCTTGCTGGCTTTGCAACAAGGCGGCGGCTTCCTGCGCGGCGGCGGTTTCGGCTTCGTCGGGCAGGTTCAGGGCTTGGTTTTCCTGTTTCAGACGACCTTTACGCTCTTCGTGCTTGGCAACGGTTTGTTCGGCATGGGCAAGCTGCTGCTGCTTCAACGCCAGTTCGCGGCGGATGCGGTTTGCCTCGTCCTGCTGGGTTTGGAAGGCGGCGTTAAGCGTGGCTTGGGCTTCTTCCAATTCGGGCAGACGCTCTTCGTGTTCGGCAACCTGCATCGCCCATTCCGCCAATTCGGTTTGCTTTTCTTCCGCCTGCAACTCGTTTTCTTCAAGCTGCACACGGATTTGCTGCTGCTCCTGATGGATGCGCTGCATCTGCGCCTGCGCCGCCTGCTTGTCGCGTTCGATGCGTTGGTGCAGGTTTTGCTGATGGCGGATTTGTTCTTCCAAACGGGCAATCTGCTCGCGCAACACGCCGCGTTTGTTGCTCAGTTCATGTACCGCCTGCTGCTGCGACTGCTCGGCGGTTTGCAAGGCGTGTACTTCGTCGTTTAACGCCTGAACCTGCGCGGCGGTTTCGTCCTGCTGCGCCTGCAAAGACTGATGCTGCGCGGTCGCCTTGTCGGCGGCGGCAAGCGATTGCTGCCATTGGGCGTAATCGAGCAAATCCTGCTGCTGGTTCAACTGCGCGGTCAGGGATTTGTAGCGTTCGGCGGTTTCGGCTTGTTTCTCCAGCTTTTCCACCTGACGCGCCAACTCGTTCTGCAAATCGCCCAAACGCTGCAAATGCTCGCGCGTGTCTTTCAGACGGCCTTCCGTCTCCTTGCGGCGTTCCTTATATTTGGACACGCCCGCCGCCTCCTCGATATAGGCGCGCAACTCCTCCGGCCGCGCTTCGATGATGCGCGAAATCATCCCCTGCTCGATAACGGCATAACCGCGCGCGCCCACGCCCGTACCTAAAAACAAATCGGTAATGTCGCGGCGGCGCACGGTCTGATTGTTGATGAAATAAGTCGATTCGCCCTGACGCGTCAGCTGCCGCTTGATGCTCACCTCGGCATACTGCCCCCACGCCCCCTGCAAACTGTGGTCGCTATTGTCAAACACCAGCTCCACCGAAGCCCTCGGCGCAGGACGGCGCGTCGCCGCACCGTTAAAAATCACGTCCTGCATACTCTCGCCGCGAAGCTGCTTCGCCGAAGCCTCGCCCAACACCCAGCGCACTGCATCAATCACATTCGACTTGCCGCAGCCGTTCGGCCCGATAACCGCAACAAGCTGCCCCGGAACATGAATCGTGGTCGGGTCGGTAAAAGATTTGAAGCCGGAGAGTTTGATGTGGGTCAGGCGCATGGGATAAGGACGGGGAGAAAAAAATAAAGTGGGATTTTATACTAGTCTTCCCGCGAAAAACCAAATTCTTGAAAACAAATCCGACGGCTTGTTGTCCGCACCTGAAAATCAGCATGGACGGGCGGTCCGCAAACTGAACATAACCGATTTACAACCGCCCAATTCTTCAGATGCGCAAACAGGCATATAATATGCACCTTATCGCAAACAGATTGGAAGGAACCGACAATGGACGGACAAATGGCGCTTTTTTGCTATCAGGAACTGCCGGTTTGGCAGGCAGACGAGATTCCCGACGCGCTGCGGGCGGGTCATGCATTTGACGAGGGAGAATGGGCTTGCCTGAACGTATTGCAAGGTCGTCTGAAATTGACGGAAGCTGATAATGCTTCTGTCGAGCTGACTGCCGAAGACGGCGATCACATGATTGCGCCACAACAACAGTTTACGGTCGAGCCTTTGACGGACGACACGGAAATCAAGCTCTCGCTTTATTGCGCGGCAAAAGATTATTTCAATAAGAAATACGGCATGAGCGCGACCCATTCGGCGGTAGTGGCGGCTGAAAATATCGTTCCTACGGGCAAGGCTTTGGATATGGGCTGCGGTCAGGGGCGCAATGCGCTGTTTTTAGGTTTGAAAGGATTTGACGTAACCGCCGTGGACAACAATCCGCAGGCGGTGCAAAACGTCAACGAGTTGGCGCGCATCGAAGACCTGGACGTGCGGGCGGTAGAATATGATTTGAATGCCGCCAACCTTCAAGATCATTTCGACTATATCGTGGCGACCGTTGTGTTCATGTTCCTGTATCCGCGTTTCGTGCCGCAAGTGATTGCCGATATGCAGGCGCACACCAACCCGGGCGGCTACAACCTGATCGTTTCGGCGATGGACACTGAAGACTTCCCTTGCCCTATGCCTTTCCCGTTTAAATTTAAAGAAGGCGAGTTGCGCGAATACTACCGCGACTGGGAGATTGCCGAATACAAAGAGGAACTCGGCGCCATGCACGCGAAAGATGCGGCGGGCAATCCGATACAGTTTAAGTTTGTTACCATGTTGGCGAAAAAGCCTGAAGTATAAACGAACGGGGTCGTCTGAAATATTTTCAGACGACCTTTTGGTATCCGCTTTGTTACGACGCTTTGAACTTTTCCTACCTGCCATCCGACCGGCAACCTCAAATCCGGATTGTGTCGGCTAGAGGCGGTTTCCACTCAAACACGCATCACCGACAACTTCAAAAACAAAAAGGTCGTCTGAAACCTTTCAGACGACCTTTTTATGATCAAACCATCAGTTGCTCAACACGTCCACGCCTTTGGGCGGGGTGAACTTGAATGCGCCGCGCGAGAGGTTGGGCTTGGTGTTCAAGCCGCCGAAGCTGATGGAGGTTTGGTTGCCGAAGCTGTCTTTCAACTGCATGGCGGCGAGGTTGTCGCCTTTGAAGCCGATACGGATGTATTGGTAGCCGGCGTTGTTTTTCTTGGGCGTTGCCAAGACGTAGTCGATGCCGTTGGACGAGCCGTCTTCTTTGAGGGAGTAGCTGCTGTCAAGGGCGTTTTTGTTGGAGAGGATGGCGGCGGGGCTGTCGCCGATGGTTTGGTCTTGGGCGGACTTGGTCACTTGTGCCAAATCAACGTCGTAGAGCCAAATGGTTTGACCGTCGCCTACGATGGTTTGTTTGTAGGGTTTGGTGTATTCCCATTTGAAGAGGCCCGGACGCAGGATTTTGAAAGTACCGTGTGCGGTTTGGGTTTTCTTTTTGCCTTGGACGGTTTGGGTGAAGCTGCCGCTGATACCGTCGGCGTCGTTGTTGAATTTTTTGAGTGCATCCACTGCGCCTGCCTGTGCGAAACCGATGGTTGCGGTCAGGGCGGAAGCAGCGAGAAGTTTGAACAGGTTGTGTTGTTTCATCATTATTTTTCCTTGTTGGAAGGGGTGTGGCGCCCAGTATCGATGTTACAAAATAACAATGCAAGCCGCTTATGGGCGGTTTACATTTTGCAAACAGTGTTGTCTGGGGGCTAATTTTTTGAAGCTGCGGGATTTTTTCCTGCGGAAAAGACAATCGGGTTTCACAATTCTTTAATGTATGCCGACTGTGCAAACTGTGGTATTTAATGGTTTTTGACGCGCAACGCCAAATTGTAAAGATTATATTCCTTATATTGTTTTTTTTAAACGCTATAATGTTTGTTTTCCGAAAAACGGCGGACTTGGAATGAAACCTGATATCTATACTTTGCTGGAACTTGCCCTGCTTTCAGACGACCCCGATGAAAAAGGACGGCTGACGGACGAGTCGTTTGCCGCCGTTCAGAACATGGACGGTGCTGAAGCAAACGCTGCGCCGCTGGACTTCCGCCACGCGGGAAGGCCGCCGAAGCCTGTTTTGGTCGCGCCGTCGCAGCTGACGCCGCGCAAGATGAACACGACCGAAGGCTATGCGGCGATGCTGCACGCGATTGCGCATATCGAGTTCAACGCCATCAATCTGGCTTTGGACGCGGCATACCGTTTCCGCACGCTGCCGTTTCAGTTTGTGCGCGACTGGGTACGGGTGGCGAAGGAAGAGGTGTACCACTTCCGCCTGATGCGCGAAAGGCTGCGCGCTTTCGGCTTCGATTACGGCGATTTCGAGGCGCACAACCATTTGTGGGACATGGCGTATAAAACCGCCTACGACCCGCTGTTGCGCATGGCGTTGGTGCCGCGCGTATTGGAGGCGCGCGGGCTGGACGTTACGCCTGGGATACGCGCGAAGGTAGAACAGCGCGGCGATTCGGAAACCTGCGGCGTGTTGGACATCATTTACCGCGACGAAGTGGGCCATGTCGCCATCGGCAACCATTGGTATCAACACCTCTGCCGCGAACGCGGTTTGGAACCTGTCGCCCTGTTCCGCAGTCTGATTGCCCGTTACGATATGTTTATCTTCCGCGGCTATGTGAACATCGAAGCGCGCGAAAAAGCGGGATTCAGCCGCTTTGAATTGAATATGTTGGAAGATTTCGAGCAGGGTTTGAAACAAGGCAAAAAGGTCGTCTGAAAACCCTGCATCCGGATTTTCAGACGACCTCTGTTGAGGAACGTTATGTCTCACCATCACGAACACCATCATCACGCACACGCCCACACGCATACCGCCAACAAAAAAGTATTGCGCGTGTCGTTCATCATCATCGCCGCCTTTATGCTGCTGGAGGCTTTCGGCGGCTGGCTGACCCACTCGCTCGCGCTGCTTTCCGACGCAGGGCATATGTTCAGCGACGCATTTTCCTTGGGCGTGGCGTTGTGGGCGTTCAAACTCGGCGAAAAAGAAACCACGCTGCAAAAGACCTTCGGCTACAAACGTTTCGAAATCCTCACCGCCATGTTCAACGGCTTGTCGCTGGTGGTCATCGCCGTGCTGATTTTCTACGAAGCCATCAAACGCCTGCTTTATCCGCCCGAAATCGCCACGCTGGGGATGCTCGTCATCAGCGTTGTCGGCCTGCTGGTCAACATCGGCGTGGCGGTTTATATGCTGAAAAACAGCGACACCGAAGCCAACGTCAACATGCGCGGCGCGTATCTGCACGTTTTAAGCGACCTTGTCGGCTCGGTCGGCGCGATTGCCGCCGCCGTGCTCATGATGGCGTTCGGCTGGAAATGGGCGGACCCGCTCGCCAGCGTGTTCGTTGCCGCGCTGGTCGGACGCAGCGGCTGGAGCCTGCTCAAACAAACGCTGCACATCCTCATGGAAGGCGCGCCCGAAAACATCCACACCGACGACCTGCTGGCCGTCATCCGCAACACCGACGGCGTCAAATCCGTCCACGACTTACACGTCTGGACGATTACCAGCAATATCAACGTACTATCCTGCCACATCGTCGTAGACGGCAGCATGACCGTTGCCGAATCCGAACAAATCGCCTACCGCATCGAACACGAGTTGTCCCACAAAAACATCGGACACTGCACCATCCAAATCGAAAGCGAACGCCACCCGCATCCCGACAGCGTCTTGTGTGCCAACGAAACCGACAGTGTGCACCATCACCACCACTAACCCCAAAGGTCGTCTGAAACCCTTTTCAGACGACCCCATCGAAAAACCAAAGGAAAACACATGATACAAGCCGTATTGTTCGACCTCGACGGCACGCTCGCCGACACCGCCCTAGACCTCGGCGGCGCACTCAACACCGTATTGCGCCGCCATAACCTGCCCGAAAAAAGCATCGCGGAAATCCGCCCGTATGCCAGCCATGGCGTGGCCGGCCTGTTGAAAATCGGCGTCGGCATGACTGCCGAACATCCTGATTTCGCAGTATGGCGGCAAGAGTGCCTTGAAGCATACAGCCTTTGCTATGCCGACAAAACCACGCTGTTCGACGGCGTGAACGAAATGATTGCCGAACTCGACAAACGCGGCATCAAATGGGGCATCATCACCAACAAACCCATGCGCTTCACCGACAAACTCGTCCCCAAACTCGGCTTCGCCATCCCGCCCGCCGTCGTCGTCAGCGGCGACACCTGCGGCGAATCCAAACCCAGCGTCAAACCCATGCTGTATGCGTGCGAACAAATCCACGCCGACCCGCAACACACGGTTTACGTCGGCGACGCCGAACGCGACATGCAGGCCGGACGCAACGCGGGCATGAAAACCGTCCTCGCCGAATGGGGCTACATCGCCCCCGAAGACCATACCGAAACTTGGCAACCCGACTACCGCATCGCATCGCCTTTGGATTTGCTCAAGATTCTGTAAAACGAACAAAAGGTCGTCTGAAAATTTTCAGACGACCTTTTCAAATCCGCTTCTTTATTTCTTCTTCAAATAAACGCCGCTTTCGATATGGTGCGTAAACGGGAACTGGTCAAACAAGGCGGCGTGTTCGACAGTATGGGTTTGGCAAAGTGTATCAAGGTTCGCGCGCAAGGTTTCGGGATTGCAGGAAATATAGATAATGTTGTCGAATTGCGAAACCAGCTTCAGCGTTTCATCATCGACGCCGGCGCGGGGCGGATCGACAAAAATCGTGGAAAAACCATACTCTTTCAGCGAGATGCCCTGCTCTTGCAGGCGGCGGAATTCGCGGCTTTGCGTATAAGCTTCGGTAAATTCTTCGGCGGAGAGGCGGGCGATTTTGATGTTGTCCCTTTGGTTCGCTTCGATGTTCCACTGCGCGGCGTAAACGGAAGTTTTGGACACTTCGGTCGCTAACACCTGACAGAAATGCTGCGAGAGCGGCAGGGTGAAATTGCCGTTCCCGCAATAAAGTTCGAGCAAATCACCGCCGAGGTTTTGTGCAACATCACACGCCCAGCCGAGCATTTTTTCGCACACGCGGGCGTTGGGCTGGGTAAAGCTGCCTTCGACTTGGTGGTAGCGGAAGTTTTTACCGTTTACGTTCAGCTCTTCGGTGATATAGTCTTGAGTCAAAACGATTTTCTGCCCCCTACTCCGACCGATGATATGGATGCCCAATTCACGCGCCAAGGTTTCAGCGGCACTCTGCCACGCTTCGCCCAGTTTTTTGTGGTAAATCATGGTAACGAGCATCTCGCCGCTCAGTGCAGACAAAAATTCTACGGCGTACCAGCGGTTTTTGAGTTCGGGATTTTGCGCGGCGGCTTCGATGAGCTTGGGCATCAAGGTGTTGATGGATTCGGAGGCGGCGGGAAATTGGTCGCAACGTATCAGGCTTGCGCCGCTTGCTTTCTGCCCGCGCTCGAACATGGCGTAAAACATTTCGCCGCCTTCGTGCCAGATGCGGAATTCGGCGCGCATCCGGTAATGCTGTTCGGGGGATTCGAAAACTTGAATTTCAGGAAAATCCAAACCTTGAAAAAGCTGTTGCAAGTATTGGATTTTTTGGTCGAGCTGTTGCGTATAAGCGGTCATGTCAGATTAATCTAATAAAAACAATCAGCGCATTATAATATAGTTCAAAGAGCAGATTACGGCACTGCGCCAAAAACAGCAAACCCACCGCCCCAATACCCCATAAATGCCTTCTCAAGCAGTTTCAAAAAATTTTGGAAGCCACTCGGGCAGCCGTTATTTTTTTCTGATCTACAAGCAAAAAGGCATGCCTAAATTTCAGCGAAACTTCCGGCCCGGCATTCCATCGATTTACCCATTCAATCTATATTGATTAAGTAAAAATAACATTATAGAATATTCACTCTTTTTAACATTTCATCTTGGGTACCCATCATGTCCGCCAAACGCTTCCTCATTGCCGCCTTCTTGTCCGCTTCCGCATTCGCCGGTGCCGATGTTCATATTGATGAAAGCATCCCCTATCGCGATAAAGAAGAGATTGATAACCGCATCGTATCCGAGTGTTTAGAAGTCGGCAGCATCATGTCCGAATCCTTGCGGGAAAGCGCGGCAAAAAACGGTGTAACCGTCGTTCGCGATGGTCTGAAACAAGACACTTACGCAGACATCGCCATCACTTCCGCCATGAGCGCAGGCAATGCCTTTGTGGGACACGCCAAGGGCTTGGCTGTTTCTGTGACTTTGTATATTGACGGCAAACAAGTCAAAAAAACCACCTTATCCCGCAATTCTATGGGCGGCATGTTTGGCGGTTTTAAAGGTTCTTGTTCCGTCCTGAACCGGACGGCCAAAGTTTTGGGTGCGGATTTGGCCAAATGGATTATCCAAGAACAGAAAAACGCTCAGGCTAAATAAAGCGTTTAATCAAAAGATTGGTTTGCAAGCTCCGCTTCTGCCGTCAAAACCAGTGATAGCGGGGTATCGGTCACACGCTGTACCAATCTTCCCATTGCAAGTCAGTGCGAATACAAACGCGCTCCTAAATATAGACAAAAAGGTCGTCTGAAAACATCCGCCCCCATGCGAAACGTTTTCAGACGACCTGTTGCTTATCTTAACCGGGATAGAACCTTATTTCTTTTAACGCCCGAAGCCGATATAAGTTTCTCCGCTGCCTTGGTTGCGGCTGCGCCAAGTATCTTTGGCACCGGTTTTCGAACCCAAGGGCGTATCTTGTTCGACCTGCCACAATACATCATTGCTGCCGCCGATAGGATGCGAACCGCGCATACCGACATAGCTGCCCATGTCGCTTACGCCGTTATTGGAAATTCTGTGGCTGCCGTATTGGGTGTTGGAAGCTTCCACTCCGGCTTTCAAATCGCCGTAAAAATGAACTTCCGCCGCAGCCAACGCAGGCAGTGCGAGTAAAGACAAAATCAGAATTTTCTTCATTATGAAATGCTCCTTATATGACATCCCGTCTGCACAAGCAGGCGGGAAGGGTTAGTGCAAGGCGAATTCTACCGTCCTAAGCGTTTGGGTTTGAATTAAGAAAGAAAATTCATGCAAAGGGTCGTCTGAAAAATGTGAAATCAGATTCAAACTTCCCATGCCGACCGTATACGTTTTGAACGGCAGATGCGCTTCAAACCAAAGCCGCACCTCGCCATCTGTGGCTTTACCATCCTGCGCCAAATGGAAACGCGCCCATCAAAACCGCAGCCATTACAGACACACCGGCTTTCGCTATAATGGAATACACCCTCCACTTGGCGCGAAAGGAATATTTATGAATCCCGAAAACACCCTGTGTCTGATTATCGACATCCAAGAACGCCTCCTCCCCGCCCTGCACGACAAAGACGATATGCTGCACCACAGCCGTGTCCTGATACAGGGGCTTCACGCCTTAGGCGTCCCGTTTGCCGTGACCGAGCAATATCCGAAAGGATTGGGCAAAACGGTTCCCGCCGTATCGCTGCTGCTGCCTGAAACTACGCCCTTCATCGAAAAAACCCGTTTCTCCGCCCTCTCCCCCGAAACACACGCGATTCTGACGCAGGCAGCCGTCCAAAACATCATCTTAATCGGCGCAGAAACCCATATCTGCATGCTGCAAACCGTATTGGATTTGCGCTTGGAAGGTTTCAATGTTTACGTCCCCTTTGAATGCACGACATCCCGTTCCCCCGCAAACAAAGAAAACGGTCTGGCGCAAATGCGCGAAGCCCGCGCCACCGTTTCCAATGTGGAAAGCATTTTGTTCCAATTGCTGGGCGACGCCCGCCACCCCGCCTTCAAAACCGTTTCCAAACTGATTCAATAGCCTGTTAAGGTCGTCTGAATGCAATACACCATCACCGAAGCCGCCAAAACCGACCTGCCCGACATTGTCGAGATTTACAACAGCACCATAGCCGCCCGCCAATCCACTGCCGACCTGACGCCCGTCAGCATTGCCGAACGCAAACCATGGTTCGACGCGCACGGCGGCAAGCGGCCTCTGTATGTATTGAAAAATAAAGACGGTACGGTTTTGGCATGGTGCAGCCTCAGCGACTACTACCCGCGCCATGCCTATCACATCAGCGCAGAAATCAGCCTCTATGTCCGCCATGACGCGCGCGGTATCGGCGTAGGCAAAATCCTGCTGCAAAATGTGCTCGAACGCGCACCGTCCTTGGGCATTAAAAACATATTGGCAGTCATCTTCGGACACAACTACCCCAGCCTGCACCTGTTTCACCAGTTCGGCTTTACGGAATGGGGGCGATTGCCCGCCGTATGCGACTTAGGAATGCAGCAAGCCGATGTTGTCATCTTAGGCAAAAAATTAGTCGATTGAATCCCCGACAGCCAAACCGCAAACCTTTCCCAAACACTATCCGCTCCAAACCAAAATGACCGCTCCCCAAACCTGCCCCTGCTCTTCAGGACAAACCTACAACGACTGTTGCGCCTCGTTCCACCGCCACGAAAGCCTGCCGCAAACCGCCGAACAGCTGATGCGCTCCAGATACAGCGCCTATGTTTTGCAAGATATCGCCTATATCGTTGAAACGACTGTCCCATCCCAACAACACCTGCTCGACCAAGCCGATATGCTGGCATGGAGTCAGACGACCCATTGGCTGGGTTTGGAAGTCATACAACACGCCAATGTCGGCAAACAACATGCCCAAGTCGAATTCAAAGCCTATTTTCAAGACGGTCAGGAAACAGCGTGCCATCATGAATTATCTGCCTTCGTCAAAATCGGCAACCGCTGGTATTTCATCGACCCGACCACGCCCTTACCCGGCATGAAACAAGACTGCATCTGCGGTTCGCACAAAAAATTCAAAGCCTGCTGCGGCCGTTTTTTCAAATAACAAACCCTGCCCATCCGCAGGCAAATTTGAAACCATGCCCGCAGACAGACCGCGTCTCCTGAAAACACCGGTTTCAAAAATGCCGCCAATCCTTCCCTCTTCCCCACCTCAATTCGCCTGAAAAACAGACCTTTCCGTTATAATTCCCTTTTTCCCGCCCCATTCCTCAACAGCCGCCATGAAAGCCGCCTTTTTCCTCCTCTACCTCATTCAGCTCCTACCCTTCAAGGCCATACACAAAATCGCCGACGCAGTGGGCATCCTTGCCTATTACGCCGTCAAACCGCGCCGCAAAGTCGGCGAGACCAACCTCAGAAAATGCTTTCCCGAATGGAGCGAAGACAAGCGCAAAGCCGTGCTCAAACGCCATTTTCAACACATGGCGAAGCTGATGCTCGAATACGGCCTGTATTGGTACGCGCCTGCCGAAAGGCTGCGCAAACTCGTGCATTATCAAGACAAACACCATCTTGATGACGCACTCGCGGCGGGCGAAAAAGTCATCCTGCTTTATCCGCATTTCACCGCATTTGAAATGGCGGTTTACACCCTCAATCAGGACGTGCCGCTGACCAGCATGTATTCGCACCAAAAAAACAAAGCGTTGGACGAACAAATCCTCAAAGGCCGCCACCGCTACAACAACGTCTTCCTCATCGGCCGCACCGAAGGCCTGCGCGCGATTATCAAGCAACTGCGCAAAAGCGACGCCCCCTTCCTTTATCTGCCCGACCAAGATTTCGGCCGCAACGACTCCATCTTCGTCAACTTCTTCGGCATCCCCACCGCCACGATTACAGGCTTAAGCCGCATCGCCGGCATGACGAAAGCCAAAGTCATTCCTGCCATCCCCACGCGCAATGCCGACAACACCGTTACGCTGCGTTTCTATCCGGCATGGGAAAACTTCCCTTCAGACGACGTTGTAGCCGACACCCAACGCATGAACGACTTTATCGAAGCGCGGGCAAGGGAAAATCCCGAGCAATATTTCTGGCTGCACAAACGCTTCAAAACCCGTCCCGAAGGCGAACAGGGATTTTATTGAATTACATACAGTTACAACAAAAAGCAAAGCCCGTCATATTCGGGCTTTTATCATTTCTATTAAATCGAAAATTAACAACGATAGTAACAAATCTTCAATTGAGAATTTTTCACATTAACTCTTTGGATAAAATGGATATTCAGCCCCATTAAACGGGCAACAGAGGAAAAAACCGGCGTATTTCCCGTAAAACATAAATATGATGCAAAATTTTGATTAACATATTAAATTTAATTTAATTTAAAATCAAAGCGTTATAAAATAACATTTTTAAAAAATCAATTGCACCAACCATCCCTTAAAGAATATAATGCCAAATTTATAAAAATATAATTTTAATATTTATAAAAATTTAAGATTAATAGAATTATATTTTGTATTTTTTATAAATATTGAAATATTATAAATATATATTTTACATAAAAAAATAATGTAAACCACTTGGCAAACCCAAAATTTTCGCGTAAATTTCGTTACATCAAATTACAGCCGTACCGGTAAGATTTGATACTCCGGTTTCCTACTGCAAGCTTCCAGCTTGCAAGTGGATGTTTCGAGACTCACTCCCTCGGAACAAAAGTTTACCCGCACGGAGTTGAGCCGTGCAGGTAAAGCCGCAGGCGAAAGCCTGTATTGTTTGTGAAGCGTAAATCTCTGATTTGAGGTATTGGGGCAATCCTGTGGGGGATTGCCTCCTTTTTTTGTTCATCCGCTTCATCACACCCACAAGGGTTTACGGTGAACAAAACAGAAAATGCCCATCAACCGCCCCACTCCGCCTCAAACGCAAATATAGTGGATTAACTTTAAATCAGGACAAG
>NZ_KV821518.1:139214-143041 GCF_001815675.1 Neisseria sp. HMSC065D04 | reverse complement strand
CGCCGTACCGGTTTAAAGTTAATCCACTATAACGGGCAAACAAAGCATCGTGTTATTGGCATCCGCCATACAAAAAGGTCGTCTGAAACATTTTTCAGACGACCTTTTGACATACAGGGAACGCGGATTATGCGTTGCCTTCTTGTTGTTGCTGGTACATAGCTTCGAAGTTGATCGGAGCGAGCAGTACGGGCGGGAAGCCGGCGCGGGTTACGCTGGTGGAAATGGCTTCGCGTGCGTAAGGGAAGAGGATGTTCGGGCAGGCTACGCCTAAGAGCAGTTGAACGTCTTCTTCAGGGATGTTTTCCAGACGGAAGATGCCGCTTTGGGTTACTTCGTTGAGGAACATGGTGCGTTCGGCGTTGAGTTTGGCGGTTACGGTAACGGTTACGTCAACGTTGTAGTAGCCGTCTTCCAGCTTCTCGCTGTTGGTGGAAACGCGCATATCGACTTCAGGCTCGCCTTGTTCCAAAAAGATTTGGGGGGCATTGGGCACTTCCAAAGACAGGTCTTTGACGAACAGGCGTTCGATGCTGAATACGGGTTGCAATTCTTCGCTCATTTTGTTTTCCTAGTTGGGTTTAAAGTTACGGGTTTAATAAAGAATCCAGCCTGCCTTCGCGGTGCAGGCCGTACAAATCGGTGAAACCGCCGACGTGGGTATCGCCGATGAAAATTTGAGGGATGCTGCGCTGTCCTGAAAGCTGCTGCATTTCGGCAAAGGCTTCGGGGCTGCGGTCGACGCGGATTTCGTTGATTTCGGCGACGCCCAGCGAATGCAGCAGCTTTTTGGCCATGGTGCAGTAGGGGCAGAACGCGCCTGTGTACATCGTAACGGTTTGCATGATTGTTTTCAGAGTTCTAATGGGGTTCACTATATGGGCATATGGTTTATTTTACAATACTTGAAATCGGCTATTTTGCCTGAATCTTTGTTTTCGGGGCGTGAGGGCTGTCTGCCGCCCATGTGCCAAAACACCGTTTTTAAAGTATGATAAACGGCAATCCGAACCGCTTTTGCCTTGTATAGTGGATTAACTCTAAATCAGGACAAGGCGACGAAGCCGCAGACAGTACAGATAGTACGGAACCGATTCACTTGGTACTTCAGCACCTTAGAGAATCGTTCTCTTTGAGCTAAGGCGAGGCAACGCCGTACTGGTTTAAAGTTAATCCACTATATTTTCCACAAAACCGACGGCAAGCGGGTGGTAGATTAAATTTGAGTCAGAACAGCAACACAATCAGCCGATTATTTTCAGGTTTGGGCAGCATCAGTCTGGTTCAAATTTAATCTACTATATTTCTTATTAAAATCAGGAACTAAAACCATGCTTTCAGGAATCCCCATCCCGAAGGACGCCGTCCGTCCGCCCGAAACCGTGCTCGTCAACATCACCCCGCAGGAAACGCGCGTGGCGGTGTTGGAAGAAAACAATATCTGCGAGCTGCACATCGAACGCAACAGCGGCCATAGTCTGGTCGGCAATATTTATCTGGGCGTGGTTCGCCGCGTGTTGCCAGGGATGCAGAGCGCGTTTATCGACATCGGTTTGGAACGCGCGGCGTTTCTGCACATCGTCGATGTCCTCGAACAACGCCGCAACCCCGACGAAACCCAACGTATCGAGCATATGTTGTTTGAAGGGCAGTCGGTTTTGGTGCAAGTCATCAAAGACCCGATTAACACCAAAGGCGCGCGCCTTTCCACCCAAATTTCACTGGCCGGACGTTTCCTCGTCCACCTTCCGCAGGAAGACCACATCGGTATTTCCCAGCGCATCGAAGACGATGCCGAACGCAACAGCCTGCGCGAACGCCTGACTAATCTATTGCCCGAAGACGCGTGTCACGGCTACATCATCCGCACCAACGCCGAAAACGCCACCGACGAGCAGCTTTTGTCCGATATCCACTACCTGACCAAAGTGTGGGAACACATTCAAGAACAAGCGAAAACCCAGCCGCCGGAAACTCTGCTGTATCAGGATTTACCTTTGAGCCTGCGCGTGTTGCGCGATATGTTCAGCCTCGACACGCAAAAAATCCTGGTCGATTCAACCGAAAACCACCGCCGCATGACCCGTTTCGCCGAGCAATACGTCCACGGCGCATTGGGCAAGATAGAGCTATTCAAAGGCGAACGCCCGCTGTTTGAAACCCACAACGTCGAGCAGGAAATCAGCCGCGCCCTGCAACCGCGCGTCAACCTCAACTTCGGCAGCTACCTGATTATCGAGTCCACCGAAGCCATGACCACGATAGACGTGAACACCGGCGGCTTCGTCGGCGCGCGCAACTTCGACGAAACCATCTTCCGCACCAACCTCGAAGCCTGCCACACCATCGCCCGCGAATTACGGTTGCGCAACCTCGGCGGCATCATCATCATCGACTTCATCGACATGGCGCAGGAAGCGCACCGCGAAGCCGTGTTGCAAGAACTTGCCAAAGCCCTCGCCTTCGACCGCACCCGCGTTACCCTCAACGGCTTCACCAGCTTGGGTTTGGTCGAGCTGACACGCAAACGCTCGCGCGAAAACCTCAGCCAAATCCTCTGCGAACCCTGCCCGTCCTGCCAAGGCAGGGGTCGTCTGAAAACGCCGCAGACCATCTGCTACGAAATCCAGCGCGAAATCGTCCGCGAAGCCCGCCGTTACGACGTGCAGTCCTTCCGCATCCTCGCCGCGCCCAACGTCATCGACCTCTTCCTCGACGAAGAATCGCAATCGCTGGCGATGCTCATCGACTTTATCGGCAAACCGATTTCGCTGGCAGTCGAAACCGCCTACACGCAGGAACAGTACGATATTGTGTTGCTGTAAAGACAAAAGGTCGTCTGAAAACGGAATCGTGGTTTTCAGACGACCTTTTGGCAAAATCGGCAGACCATTCAAGTGCAGTATTCCTTTAGAAGAAAATGTCCACCATACCCGGCAGAACCCACGCCGAAGGAAACCCAATCAAGTACGGAAAAGCAACAAAAAGGTCGTCTGAAAACCAGCCGCTCCTTTCAGACGACCTCCCGCTAAACCCCTCCTAATTTTCCCCTGCTATCCTTCCCGCCGATTAAGGAGAACACCATGCGCGTATTGCTTGCAGAAGACGACAACATGATTGCCCAAGCCGTAGCCGCCAACCTCAAAGACAGCGGTTATGCCGTCGATTGGGTCAAAAACGGCAGCCAAGTTTCCACCGCCCTTCAGGCGCAGAACTACGACTTGCTGCTGCTCGACCTCGGCCTGCCCGGCAAAGACGGGTTGGACGTCCTCACCCAAATCAGACACGAAGGCAGCAAAACCCCCGTCCTCATCGTTACCGCCCGCGACGACCTCCACAGCCGCCTCAACGGACTGGACGGCGGCGCCGACGACTACATTGTCAAACCCTTCGACATGGCGGAGCTGCAAGCCCGTATGCGCGCCGTCCTGCGCCGCCACAGCGGCCACAGCCAAACCCTGCTGACCAACGGCGCGCTCACCCTCAACCCCGCCACCTACCAAGTCGAAGTCAAAGGACAAGACAAACCAGTCCTCCTGAGCAACAAAGAATTTGCCGTTCTCCAGGCCCTGATGATGCGTCCCGGCATCATCCTCTCCCGCAGCGACCTTGAAGACAAAATCTACGGCTGGGGCGAAGAAGTCGAAAGCAACGCCGTCGATTTCCTCATCCACGCCCTGCGCAAAAAGCTCGGCAAAGAACACATCCAAAACGTACGCGGCGTAGGCTGGCTGGTCGCCAAAGAGGTCGTCTGAAACCTCAAACCGCGCATCCATGCCCGCCCATGCCATAATCAATATAGTGGATTAACTTTAAATCAGGACAAG
>NZ_KV821518.1:111684-139114 GCF_001815675.1 Neisseria sp. HMSC065D04 | reverse complement strand
CCGTACTGGTTTAAAGTTAATCCACTATAACAAAACCTAAAACAGCCTCACCAAACACACTATGCATCACTTTATCCAGACCCTCAAACAATCCCTGCAAGTCCGTATCAGCATTGCCCTGATACTGATGTTCCTGCCTTTGTCCATCATCGCAGGCGCATTCTCCTATTACCAAACCTACCATGAAGCCGAAGAGCTTCAGGACGACCTGTTGCGCCAAACCGCCGCCTACATCAACCCCAAAACCACCGACTACACACAAATAGGCAGCGAAAACCACATCCTCATCCAAACCTTCGGACAAGAAGACACCGTCCCTTTGTCCGACACACTCGGCGAAGGATTCCACACCATCAAAGGCGGCGTTGATGACGACGACGATGATGACGACGACGAATACCGCGCCTACATCCGCCAAACCCCGCAAGGCAAAATCGCCGTACTCCAAGAAACCGAATACCGCGACGACCTCGCAGCCACCGCCGCCTACCAAAGCGTCCTCCCGCTGCTCATCGCCCTGCCCCTCATGATCCTGCTGACCGTATGGATCACCTACCGCGCCATGCGCCCCGTCAAAACCCTTTCCGCCGCCCTCGGCAAACGCCGTTCAGACGACCTCTCGCCGCTGGACGGAGAAGGCGTGCCCAGCGAAATACAAGGCTTCGTTACCGCCATCAACCAACTGCTGCAACGCACAGGCGAAAACATTCGCCGCCAGCAACGCTTCATCGCCGATGCCGCCCACGAACTGCGCAGCCCCCTGACTGCCCTCTCCCTTCAAGCAGAACGGCTCACCAAGCTGCCCCAATCGGACGAAGCCCGCGAACAGACCGGACTCATCCTCCAAAGCATACAGCGCAACCGCCACCTGCTCGAGCAGCTCCTGACCCATGCCCGCGCCCAAGGCTCCGAAACCCAACGCAACCTGACCGACATCAGCCTGCAAGCCCAGTTCCGCCGCGTGCTGCAAGAACTCATGCCCCTCGCCCTCGACAAACAGCAAGACATCGGCGTCGCCGTCGAAAACGACCTGCGCATCCGAGCCGACGACACCGAAATCTACACCCTCATCAAAACCTTCACCGACAACGCCATCCGCTACACCCCCGCAGGCGGCCGCATCGACATAGGTTTCAGCGAGACCCCGACCACCCTCACCATCTGGGTGGAAGACGACGGCCCCGGCATCCCTGCCGCCGAACGCAGCCGCGTAACCGATGCCTTCTACCGCATACTCGGCACGGAACAACAAGGCACCGGACTCGGACTCTCCATCGCCGACGCCATCGCCAAACGCTACGGCGGCAAACTCATCCTCGCCGACAGCCGCAACTTCGCCCACGGCCTGCTGATACAGGCGCAATTGGATAAAAGGCTGCTCAAAGCAGACTAAGCACACAAAAGGTCGTCTGAAACCACAAATCAGGGTTTCAGACGACCTTTTTCTATGTTCCATCCCTCCATCCAAATATCCGCATCACCCCCCCTCTTCCTAAAACACAAGTTTCCCATCCCCGCCGGCCTTGCCGCAGCCATCAAACGACGCGACGTCGCAGCAAAAATATCGCCAACCCTTCCGAAAATCCGGCTTCTGCCACATTCGGTTAAAGAGCATCAATAAATGTAGGTCTCTGAAAATATGATTAATATTCTCGGATTAATGTATATTGTTTGCAAATCATTATCAAAAAATATTAGAATATACACTCTTGCTTTAACGCAACACCCCTTAATCACCCAACTAGAGGAAGAACATGAAATCCCCCCATTCTCCCGCCTTCCGTTTCAGCATCATGGTGCTGGCACTGTCTTCAGGTTTTGCCCATGCAGACAACGTTCGCCCCGAAGCGACTGCCGAACTGAAAGAAGTCGTCGTTACCGGTACTGCCGTACCGACCCGCGTTACCCGCAACCAGCTTGACCGCGAAACTTCGACCGATTTGAAACAAGTCATGAAAGACCAAATCGGCATGGATGTCGGCGGCGGTAACGGCGTGGCGCAGTTTTACAGCATCCGCGGCGTCGGCGAAGACAAGATTAATTTGGAAGTAGACGGCACCAGCCAATCCACCAAAATTTTCCACCACCAAAGCCGCTTCCAGCTTGACCCCGCTTTGGTGAAAAGCATCAACGTCGAAAAAGGCACGGGCGCGGCGAGCGCGGGCTTGGGCGCGGTCGGCGGTACCATCCGCGTAACGACGGTTGACGCAAAAGACCTGCTGACGGACGGCAAACCTTTCGGTTTCAAACTCGGCGCGGGCTTGAGCAGCAATAAAGGCTCAACCGGCAACGCGGCGGTTTACGGCTATCAAAACGGCTTCGATGCCTTGTTTGCAGGCAACTTCCTCAACAACCGCGACTACAAAGACGGCAACGGCAATGTCAACCGCGGCAGTCGTCTGAAACAGCACAGCTACCTCGCCAAACTCGGCTACGACTTCAACGACGACCACGGCATCCGCCTGACCTACCGTCAGGAATACCAAAAAGGCAACCGTACCGACAAAGCCGAGTTCCAAAACGTTGACAGCTACGTCGGCGTGGACGGCACTTATCAAAAAGAGCAATCCTACAATCTGGAATACCGCGGCCGCAATGTCGGCTTCCTCGACAAAATCGACGCTAACGTCTTCCAAATCAACACCGACGACACCAAGCCGCCTAAAGGCGCGCCTTCCCCGAAAGCCCACGCCTCCGGCACGGCGCAAGGCGGCGTTCCCATCGGTCAGCTTGAGTTGAGCAAAATCAAAGCGACCGGCGCGAATCTGAACCTCGCCAGCTCCTTCGGCGACGGACACATGGTGAAATACGGCGTCAACTACCGCCACGAAACCTCCGAGCCTTCCGACAAAGGCGCATGGCTGAAAATTCTCGGCCTATATGACCGCGACAAAGAGAAAAAAGCCGAATACGGCGTGTACGCGGAAGGCATTTGGAACCTGCACCCCGTTACCCTGACCACCGGCCTGCGTTACGACCATTTCAAATACAATGCCGCCAGCAAACAAAGCGCGTCGCACGGTCAGCTCAACCCCAGCATCGGCGCGATTTGGGACATCAACGACAACTTCTCCCTCTTGGCAAACCTCAATCAGGCAAGCCGTGCGCCCCGCCTGAACGAAGCCCTGTTGGCTAACGAACGCGCAGGCGCCGCCGCCGATTTGGACAGCAACCTCAAAGCCGAAACCGCCCGCCGCGCCGAACTGGGCTTCAAATGGCGCAACGACAACTTCAACGTCAGCGGCAGTGTGTTCCACCAACGCATCAAAGACCTCATCGTCTATCGTTGGGCAAAAATCAACAACAACACCGCCTCCATCACCGAACGCGGTAAGATTTACAACGGTGGCACGCTCAAAACTTACGGCTACGAACTTGACGCATCCTACCGCTGGGGCGGCCTGACCGCGCGTGCCGGCGTGTCCTACGTCAAACCCCGTCTGAACGGCGAAATGTACTACGGCGAAAGCCCGATTCAAGCAGAAGACCACGAAAGCTCGTTCACCTTCTGGAACACCGGCCGCCAATGGCTGACCGGCCTGTCTTATCAGTTTGAAAACCCCAAACTCGAAATCGGCTGGCGCGGCCGTTACGCCCAAAGCGTGAAATACACCGACGTCGCCCGCGGACAAGGCACGATACACGGCAAGAAATCAGGCTACGGCGTACACGACATATACGCCAACTGGCAGCCGCTGAAAAAAGACAACCTGAACGTCAACTTCGCCGTCAACAACATCGGCAACAAACAATACCGTTCGCACAGCCAACGCTTCCCCGACGGCAACGGACGCACTCCCTTCTACGAGCGCGGCCGCGAGTTCGCCTTGGGCGTGAATTACCGCTTCTGATAGAAACGTTGACAAAAGGTCGTCTGAAACCTGATTTTTGGGTTTCAGACGACCTTTTCGTTATGGAGAACAAGCAATGGACTGCGAACACTGCCCGAAATCCGTTAAAATACCGCATCCTTATTTTCAGACGACCTCAAACCATGTTGGTACTCGGAATCGAATCATCCTGCGATGAAACGGGCGTTGCGCTTTACGACACCGAACGCGGCCTGTTGGCGCACCATCTTCACACCCAAATGGCGATGCACGCCGAATACGGCGGCGTTGTCCCCGAACTTGCCAGTCGCGACCACATCCGCCGCGTCGTCCCGCTGACGCAGGGCTGTTTGCAGGAAGCGGGCGTTTCCTATGACGACATCGATGCCGTCGCCTACACCCAAGGGCCGGGTTTGGGCGGCGCGCTTCTGGCGGGTTCGGGCTACGCCAACGCCTTGGCGTTTGCCTTGAACAAACCCGTCATTCCCGTCCACCATCTCGAAGGCCATTTGCTCTCCCCGCTTTTGGCGGACGACAAACCCGAATTTCCGTTCGTCGCCCTGCTGGTTTCGGGCGGGCATACACAGTTTATGGCGGTACGCGGCATCGGCGACTACACGTTGATGGGCGAAAGCGTCGATGACGCGGCAGGTGAAGCGTTCGACAAAACCGCCAAACTCTTAGGTTTGCCGTATCCCGGCGGCGCGAAGTTGTCCGAACTGGCGAAGCTGGGCAAACCCGATGCCTTTGCGTTCCCGCGCCCCATGCTCCATTCGCATGATTTGCAGATGAGCTTCTCCGGTTTGAAAACCGCCGTGCTGACCGCCGTCGAAAAAGTCCGCGCCGAAAACGGAGGCGAAATTCCCGAGCAAACGCGCAACGACATCTGTCGCGCGTTTCAAGACGCGGTGATTGACGTCCTCGCCGCCAAAGCCAAAAAAGCCTTGTTGGATACCGGTTTCAGAACTTTGGTCGTCGCGGGCGGCGTCGGTGCGAACTGGAAGCTGCGCGACGAATTTTCTCGCCTGAGCGTCAAAAAGCCGTCTGAAAAAGGCAAACCCAAGCCTAAGGAAGAAAAAATCAAAGTCTGCTTCCCACCCATGGAATACTGCACCGACAACGGCGCGATGATTGCCTTCGCCGGCGCGATGAGGTTGCAGGAGCGGCAGCCCGCGGGCGCGTTCAACGTCAAACCGCGCTGGCCGCTGTCGGATATTGTGAAATAGTGTGCGGCAAAGACAAAAGGTCGTCTGAAAACGGTTTTCAGACGACCTTTTCGCATGGCCTCAAGCAGAACGATCAACAGCAGATTCAACCGTTCCAATAATACCGGACAATGTGGAAGAACACGGGTGCGGCGAAGCAGATGGAATCCACGCGGTCGAGCATACCGCCGTGGCCGCGTATCATGTTGCCCCAGTCTTTGACGCCGTAGTCGCGTTTGATGGCGGACATCACCAGCCCGCCGAAGAAACCCATCAGGCAGATGACGAAACCGATAGCGGCGGCTTGGCCGTGGCTAAACGGCGTAATCGGCGACAGCAGCGCGGTGAGCGCGGTGGCAGACAAAATGCCGCCGACCGTGCCGGATATGGTTTTAGACGGAGAAAGTGACGGCATGATTTTGGCACCGCCGACCAGTTTGCCCCAAACGTATTGCAACACGTCCGAAGCCTGCACCACGAAAATCAGAAACATCAGCAACAGGATATTGCCGCTGCTGTCGAAATCGTCCAAATTCAGGAACATCAAGGCGGGAACGTGTGAAAGGCAGAAGATGCAGATCATCGACATCCACTGAGTTTTGGCGGCGCGTTCGAGGAAATGGGCGGTTTGACCGCTCAGGCTGGCGATAATCGGCAACACCAAAAAACCGTACACGGGGATGAAAATGCTAAACATGCCGTACCAGCCGTCATAGACGAAATAATATTGCACCGGCAGCAGCAGGTAGAAACACACCACCATGCTGTAATAATCGCTGCGGCGGCGATAGACGAGGGTCATAAATTCGCGCAAAGCGGCAAATGAAATCAGAAAAAACAGCGCCACCGTCCCCG
Source organism: Neisseria sp. HMSC065D04 (assembly GCF_001815675.1). Classification (NCBI taxonomy): domain Bacteria; kingdom Pseudomonadati; phylum Pseudomonadota; class Betaproteobacteria; order Neisseriales; family Neisseriaceae; genus Neisseria; species Neisseria sp. HMSC065D04. Next base: position 133,224 of record NZ_KV821518.1, on the reverse strand, counting down.
TTTTGCCGAACCAAAATGCGACCAGCAGCACCAGCGTCATCAGCCACCAAGCGTAGATGCGGGCATTGAGATTGGAGATGGTGGCATTGTCTGCACCGTTTTTGCGTTTCAGCCATTGCCCGACGACGCTGGCGAAAATCAATATGGCAAAGACGCCGGTAAAGATATAGCCTGCCTGCGGGGTCAGATGGGCGGCGGCTTGTTCGGTAATGATTTGGCCGGATGTGTTAACAAAGCTCACGATACAGCTCCTTTGTTTTGTTGAGACTCGTTGCACTCATTTTCAGACGACCTCAATGCCAGCAAGGCTTCGCGGGTGCGCATCAGGAAAGTGTCTTTGTCTTCACCTTCGCGCAGGGTCAGCGGTTCGCCGATGTGGACTTCGCACAACAACGGCACGGGCAACACTTTGCCTTTAGGCAGGACGCGGTTGATGTTGTCTATCCATATCGGCACAAACTCGGTGTCGGGCTTACTCTTTGCCAAATGGTAAATGCCTGATTTGAAGGGGAGCAGGATTTCGTTTTCATCCGTATTGCGTGTGCCTTCGGGGAAGATAATCAGCGAATCGCCCGCTTGGAGCGCGTGGTTCATCTGTTCGGTAATCGACTGCGGATTGTCGCTGTGGCGCGGAATCAAGAGCGCGTTGAAGACGTTTTGGATGATGAAACGCTTGAGTTTGTTGGTCAGCCAGTAATCCGAGCCGGCAACGGGACGCGTCGAAAGCCGCCAGCGGCGCGGCAGGGAAATCCACACCAGCAAAAAATCGCCGTGGCTGCCGTGATTGGCGTAATACACTTTCTGCTGCGGATTGAACGCCAGCTCGCGCGGGCTTTTGGGGCGGACGCCGGTGAGGAAGGATACCGATAGGCACAATGCTTGGTCGGTCAGCCATGCAAGTTGTTTTTTAAGAAAATTTTTCATGACATCAGAGGATTTGGATAAGGAAAACTGCCGATTGTGCAGCGGTCAGGTAAAGGCTTTTGCGCCACAAGGCAATCGCACCCGCCACACGCTGCGGCATGGAGGGGTCGTCTGAAACACGGCACAAGCCGGTTTGCCGCAAGGCTTGGTCGAAGGCTTCGGGCGTATAGCGGCCGTCGGCAAAATCTTGGAACACGCGGCGGTCGAATTCGATGCGGACGTGGTAGTACAACAGCGCCGCTGCCAAGACAAGCTGCACCGCCGACCACGCTCCGCCGCGTTGCGCGGACAAAACGAATAGCAAGGCATTGAACACGGCGGTATAGCGGGCGGTGGCAAGCAGGCGGGCGGTAATCAGGCTGTCAGTGGAATTGTCCATTCGCATTCCTTTTTGGTATGGAAACCGTCATTCGGGGCATATCCTGTCCAAGGGTCGTCTGAATTTGTTATCGGGATGGCACAGGTTTACCTAAAAACAAATTCTTTTCCGTAATCAAAATATAAATGGCTACTGCAGATAAAATGGCCGTCTGAATAACCTTGCTGTCGGGGTGGGTGGCGAAAATCTCGTTACCCAGATTGGCGCACAGGTGGAATATCGTCGCCACGGCGATGCTGCGCCCGCTTTTGGCGTACAACCAGTTCATCAATAGGACGAAGACAAACATGCTGACCACGAAATTAACCGTGTAGAGTGCGCCTTCGGAAACGATTTGGCTGTGGTAATAGCCTTTGACGAAGGCAAGCGGCATGTGCCAAAACGCCCAATACACGGTAAATAGCAAAGATGCGACAAACAGGCTTCTGCGTGCCGTGAGCGCGTCGGTGCCATAGCTGTGCCACGCCAATTCTTCGGCAACAGGCGCAATAAGGAGCATGAACCATGGCGACAGCAAGGCGGACGTAAATGACGGATGTCCCGAAATGTGAAACTGCGCCCAACTGTGTCCGAAAGCGATGGAAATGAGTTGCGCCAGCACCAAGGTAACCGGACCGAGCAGCGCGGCAGCGAGCAGGTATCGCTTGGGAAAACCTGTCAGGCGGAACAGGCGGTGTTTCGCGTCCGTCCACAATTTGGGCTGTTTGTACAACATGAACGCCGCCACGAACATAGGGGTGAACAGCCCGGCTAACCCTAATGCAGCCTGTGCCCACTGGTACTCAACAGCATCAGGGCGGTGGCTGATGTAGGCGGCAGCAAACCATAATGTCCACGGAATCAGCAGGGATAAAGTGTAAAACGTAACGGGGCGGTAGCTTTTAGTCATAAGTTTCCCTCCTTACTTTTGGTTCGGCACAGATGAGTCATCGTATCGTGAATTTACTTTAAACTAGGACTGCATTGCCTTGCACAAGCTCAATAGAGAATGATTTGCTCAGCTTGGGCTTTTCATCTACTTATCTTAGCTATCTCGATTAGCGTCGCGGAAACTCGCTGCGTTCATTTTCAGACGGCCTGCCGCCGCTTCTACTGCCTTTGCCATTTCCGGCGGCAGCACCATCTGCGGGCGGGCCTGTTTCAGCTCCGCCGTTGCCTGTGCCAAATCCCGGCAGCCGCCGTAAACCAGCAGCCAAGTGAGTACCACCGCCGCGCTGCGTCCGTAGCCCAGCGCGCAACAGGTCAGAACCTTGCCGTGTTGCCGGCGCAATGCTTCCAGCAACGAAGCCGCCTGCACCAAATCGTTTTCAGACGGCGCAACCATGTCCAATAGCGGCAGAACGCGGCATGCGCCGCGATAGCGGGGGCAGGGATATTCGGCGCATACGTCCAATACGGCGGGGAGGTCGTCTGAAATTGCCAGGGGGTGCGGAGATTTAGCTTGTGAAGCGGATTTTTGTGGCAAAAAATGGTAGATGCAAGGCAAAAAGCGCAGCAAGGTTGAACACCTTGCGAGCATTTTTAACGCAGCAGATGCCGTTTTTTTCCCAAAAACTCCGCCACAATGCTGAATCTCCGCAACCCCTGAGATACTGCCAATCAACACATCATCGCGAACCCGCGCCGTCTTCGCCTTGCCGCGCAGCCAATAAGCCATGTTCAGCCGCACGCCCACCAGATAAGGCAGCAGTAAAACCGTTGCCGCCGCCGACAGCCTGCCGTCTGCCTGTTTTTGGAACACCGCCGCATTGCCGGTCAGATAGGCGAAAGCGACCACTGACAGCGACACGCTGACCCACAACATCCACAACCACGCGCCGCCGAACAAGGACGGCAGTGCCGACAATGCCGCACCCACCAGATACAGCATGGCGATTTTGATTTCGCGGGAACGTGTTTCGGGGGGAGTTTTGGCTTCACAGAAACTTGCTTCGCTCGTTTTAGCTTCGCAGAAACTCGCTTCGCTCGTTTTCAGGCGGCCTTGAGTATCAAAAGGCCGTCTGAAAGGCGATACGCCGTGTTGGGGTATTGCCCACAACACCAGCCAGCCCAGCAGCGCGCCGGTCGGCACGTCGATAAAATGGTGTTGGTAAGTCGTCAGTACCGACAAAGCAATCAGGCTTTGCCACAGAAAAATCGGCAAACGGATTTTGGGAAACCGCGTCCAATAAAACGCGCCGACAATGATAGACAGCGCGATATGCAGCGACGGCGATTGGTTGTACGGCAAATCAAATGCGACCAATGAATCAAACATCACGCCCCACAGCCCGTCGGTAGGCGGCTTCGGCCAGCCGAAATGCAGCGGGAACAACATAAAGCAAGTAGTGGCGACGATTTGCGCTGATACCAGCCGTGCGACATAGCGGTTTTGTTCACGCGCATTTCGGCAAAGGAAAAACGCCGCTGCATACATCAGATTCAGCGACCAATAAGGCAAAATCGTCCATTCCCAAAACGGAATGTTGCGCTCCCACGCAAAAGCGACTTCCGGCACATAGGCCAGCGATGCCGCGTAATGGTTGGACAGGCCGTAGCTGGCATAAAAAAGCATGCCGACCAAAGCGAGTTTGAGTAGAGAAGTTTTCAGCGTAGGTTTCATGTTTTATCTAGTGCATTCCACTTCATCGCCATAATGGTCGGAATTCAGGCAGGATAAAACGTTTTCTTTTGGATGGTAGCGGAATTCCTGCCACGGCCCCTCAGACGAAACGGCGCGCCAGTGATGCCGCGAAGATTGGTATTGCTTCAACGTCCCGTTTGCGCCTTTGACACAAAAATTCTGCGCCCTACCCGCTGCCAACATACCGTGCCGTTTATCGGTTGGTGTGGTAAATAAGGGAATAAGTTTAGACACATCGGCATTTCGGGCAAACTTCATTTTGACATGGCCGTATCCTTCACCGGATTCGATGATTAAGGCGGACAAGGGCTGTCCAAAAGCAACAGAATTTTTCAATTCAATAGTTAATGCTTCACCATCCGACTCTGTCTGCCTGCTCCGGCTGCGGGCAACGGAGGCGCGGTATTGGGCAGGCAGTTTGCCGATATCGGACTTTCCATAAGGCAAGGCATCAAAATCAACAGCGCAGCCTTTTTTCATAGATTCCAACAACGGCGTCCAGTCAGCCGCAGCGGCATAGCAGGCGGATGAAAATGCGGAAAGAATTAGTAATGTAAGTAATTTTTTCATTATGAAACTTCACCTTATTAAAATTTGTACAAGCGTAATAACTTTTCCCGAAAATTTCTTTGTATAGCTTTGCATATGGGCATATTGTATATTTCTTCGGAACGGATAAAATATGTCCTGCTTTCAAAACAAAGCAAGGATGGCGCCGGATAGTCCACGCCACACATCACTCTTTTTTACTTTATGGAGTAATACCAGATGAAACTCTTATCTGCCGCTGTTGTAGCCGTTCTGACCGCCGGTGTTTCCATGACTGCCGCCGCCGCTCCTGCAGGCTATGTTCCTTACAAATGCGACAACGGTAAAAAACTGAATGTCGTTTATGAATTCGACCGTAAAGGCAATGCAGTAGGCGCTTCTGCAAATGCAGCCGGCAAACAAATCAGCCTGCGCGTTGACAAACGCCGCTCTGACAGCACCGGCACTACCTTCACCAACAAACGCGGTTTCTCTATGTCTGCCGGTTACATCGACCGCAACACCCACACCACTTCCGAAGTCGTGGGCGTCAGCGATGCACAAAACCGCTTCATCGTGAAAAACTGCGAACCTGTTAACATCGATCGTTAATTTAAAGCAACGATTTAAGTTTCTTCGAGGTCGTCTGAAAACCGAAATAAGGTTTCAGACGACCTTTCGTTTTATCTGTTTCCAGGCAAATTTTGAAACTGTTGCACATCTGCACAACTACCGTTCCCCGCACGTATAGTGGATTAACTTTAAACCAGGACGGCGTTACCTCGCCTTAGCTCAAAGAGAACGATTCTCTAAGGTGCTGAAGCACCAAGTGAATCGGTTCCGTACTATCTGTACTGTCTGCACGGCTGTCGCCTTGTCCTGATTTAAATTTAATCCACTACTATATCAACCTAAAAATGTTTCGCTACGCGAGAAACGGCGGTAATTCATCAACTCCTCTTTTTATTTCTTCACAGCTAGGCTCACGGTAAAGATGCCGTCTTCGTCTATCCACTGATGGATTTTTTCAAAACCGGCTTTTTCTACAAGCTGATCCATTTCCTGCTGGCTGCGGCGGCGCATTACCCAGTTCGGGCTGCCTGCTTTGTGGCTGGTCAGCGCGCGCGCAATCATTTCGAGCTGCGGATGCCATGGCTGACCGGTGTAAATCAGGTAGCCGCCTGTTTCAATCGCATCGCCGAAGCCGTAGAGCGAGTTCAAAATCAAATCGTTGTCGGCAAACAATTCATGCAGGCCGGAAACGATGCCCAGTGTGGGGCGGGGCTGCAAATCCTGATAATTGGCGCGGTCGTAGGCATTGACTTCGTCGAAGGTAACCGTGTCTTGCAGACCGCGTTCGGCAATCAGCTTGCGTCCGGCTTCGACGTTAATCGGGCTGTAATCGCGCAGGCGCACGGAATCGGGCAGCGTGTCGGCAGTCAGTGCGTCAAGCACATAGCGGCCGTGCCCCGAGGCAATATCGAGAACGTGTACCGGTTTGCCCGCTTCGCGCAGCTTGGCAGAAGCTACCTGAATCGCTTTGCCGATATTGATTTTACGTTGGCGGATGCCGCGCCAGCCGATGGCGTTGAGATAGTGTTTGTCCACCGCCACACCAAAGGCGTTGCTGCCCTGCGGCTGGTTGCGGTACACATAATCCAGCGTGCTGCCAGAGTCGTAGCCGGTTTCCTTGCCGATTTTCAAACCTTCGCTCCAGCGCGCGCCGAGGTCGAGGGCAGCTCGGTAAACCGCCCAAAATGCGCCGCGCGGCGAACAAATAGGCAAAGGCGTGGCCAGTTCGTCGGCTTCGCGGCGGCTTTCGCCGTGCAGGTGGGCTTGGGTCAAATCGACTTGATATAAAGGCTGATTGAAACGTTCGCGGATAAAGCGGCGCATTTCGACAAAGGCGATTTCGCGGTTTTGTTCGCCCAATGTGTCGTGATAGAAACCGGGCAGGATATGGCGTTCTTTGATGCGGCTGCCCAAACGGTTGTAGAAATCGTGTTGCGGTTTGTGGTGAACAACCCAGTCGCTGCCGGAAATCAAAAGCTGCAAGGGCGTGGTAATCGCCTGCGCATCGGCGACGACACGTTCGGCAGCCTCATACAAACCGAGCAGGATGCGCACGGAAATGGCGCGGGCGATGAGCGGATCGTTATCGTAGCTGTCTTGGCGTTCTTTATTGTGGGTCAGGTAGTGGGCTTTGACGTAGCTGTTGACAAAGAAATTGCCGCGCCATTTCTGCATGATTTTCAAGCCGGTGCGGGCAAAAGGGACGTAGAGTTTGACTTTGAATGCGGGCGATGCCAATACGGCACAGCGGATTTTTGGCGCGTAGTCGTGCAGCCAAGTGGAAACCAATACCGCGCCGACGCTTTGCGCGATCACGCAGATATTTTCAGGCTTGATGCCGTATTCGCTTTGGATGTGGCGGATAAAGTCGTCCACATCGGCAACGGAAGTACCGATACTGGGGCTGTCGCCGCGCTCGCCGGGGCTGTGGCCATGACCGCGCGCGTCCCATGCGAAATAGGCAAAATCGTCGAAACCGAGTTCGTCGGCAACAAACATCATCCGGCCGGAATGCTCGTGGCCGCGGTGGAACAGCACGATGGCTTTATCGGCCGAACCGTCGGCAGCGGGTCGGTAGCGGTAGAAAAGCGAAGTGCCGTCTTGGGTAGAAAAGTATTTTTGTTGCTCGGACATGAAAAACTCCTGATAGTCATATTTTTGAACGGTATCATGACACGCTGAATTTATGCAATCGTTATCTGATAAACGGATAAAGGAAATGACGGAAAGAAGCAACAAAAGGTCGTCTGAAACGTTTCAGACGACCTTTACCGCGTTTAACCAAGTGCTAAATGACTGCTAATTTTGCCGTGTTTAAATACACCCATCAAAACCCCAATGACACATTTCGAAAGGAAGTCGAACATGAAAAAATTATTATTGGCCGCCATCGTCGCTTTGTCCGCTGCTGTCGCAGGTGCCAACGATTACATCGAACACCAAATTTACAGCGACAAAAATTTTGAACAAAACCGTACCAAAGCCATCAGAATGCTTGAGCAACGCGGCTATCGCGTTCACGACATCGACGCCGACGACTATCGCGGCAGACCTGTATTGGACGTAGAAGCCTACAAAGGCGGACGCGAATACGACATCAAATTGTCTTACCCCGACTTGAGAATCATCAAAGAGCGTATCGACTACTGATACACGATGCGTTACAGCTGCCGCAAACTGCCCGTTTGGCGGCAGTTTTTGTTGAAGGGGAACTTGGATTGCCGACTTCATCATTACAAACATGATTATCCCAAGAAGTGTAATGTTTTTATCGATAATGTATGACGTTGTGTAAATTCCCCGAATCAGAGGAACTAAAAAACGCTTTTTCCTTTCCATTTAAATTGATTCACTCAAACGGAGGATAAACATGGATTTCCACGATAAAAATAAAAAAGGGCAAGAGTCGCAAAATACGGTTTCTGACTGGGAGAAACCTTTCGAACGACCCGATCCCGATGCGCCGCAGCCTGTTTCCGAAGTTTGGGAAGATTCAGAAGAAGCGTTTGCTAAGGGTGAAGAAAATTTAAAAACTGAAGAAGCTGTAAACATTGAAGAATCCGTGAAAGCTGAAGAAACTTTAAAAGTTGAAGAAACTGCGGAATCTGAAACGGCAGACCATCAACAAGACAGCAATGCCGAAGAGGCCGTGACGGATAACATCATCCTTGAAGGCATTGAGACGTCGTCTGAAAAGCCCAAAAAGAAAAAGAAAGACAAAAAAGACAAGGCGAAGAAGAAAAAACAAGCCGCCGATGCGCCGCCTTCCGATCTTTTGGGTACGAACAAAGGCGTGGAAACCATGTTCCGCAACGCTGTGCGTTCGGAGATGGAGCTGCTCGCGCTGGCGGCGACCAAGGCGAACATTATGATTTCGCTCAACGGTTTTATCGTGTCTGCGCTGATGATTTCGGGCGCGTTTATTTTTTCATCGTCGCCCGAATTTCTGATTCCGGCGAGTACGTTTATGATTACCGCCGCCGCGTCCATCGTATTCGCGCTGCTGTCCGCTTCGCCCGAACGTATCGGCAAAATGCAGGCGGCGCGTGCTTGGGTTAAGGATTTCTTCCGCGGACGCGCCAAACTGCGTGATTTGAGAACCCGCCTCAGCAGCACCCAAACGCGCTTTTTCAGCGGCAGCCAGCCCAATATCCTGATTTACGAAGACCGTGTGAAGGTGCAAAAAGACCAATATTGGGAAATGATGCAGGAGATTATGGGCGACCGCAAACAAGTCTATCAAAAGATGAGTGATCATCTTTACTGGCTGGGCTTGCTGGCGGACAAACAGTTCAAATACATCAACTTGTCCTATGCCGTATTCCGTTGGGGGCTTTTGGCTTCGCTGGCGGCGTTTATCGGCGTGAAGACGCTGCCTTCGCTGCTGACCCAACCTGCCAACAATGCGGCAGAGCTGCGCTCTTTGGGTATTAATATGTTCAACGGCGTGTACGAGCCATCTGCCGTGCAACAGCTTCCCGACGGCAAACTGCTGATTGCCGAAGACGAACCGAACCACGCGTTCAGCATCGTCAGCATCGATTCGTCCGGCAGATTTATCGAAGACGAGGCCTTGGATACACGCGTGATCACCGGCTTCAAACGCCGCCTGAGCGACTTGGAAGCATTGGCGCGCGACGATGAAGGCTTTATCTACGCGCTCACTTCGCACTCGCGCACCCGCAAAGGCAACCGCTCGCCCGACCGCGAACACCTGATGCGCTTTAAAATCCAAGACGGCAATGTGTTGGGACTGACCAGCTACGACAATCTGACGCAGGTTTTGGAAACCGACCACAAATTGCACGACCTCATCCGCGAACGCACCAAAGCCGAAGTTTCCTTTGAAGAAATCAATATCGAAGGCATGGCGTTCGACCCTGTGAAGAAACGCCTCGTCTTGGGCTTCCGCGATCCTGAGTTCAACAATATGGCGCTGGTGGCATTCATCAGCAACCCGAAAGACGTGTTCGAGCGCAACGCCAAGCCTGAGTTTGATGAAGTCGCCATCCTCGACATCGACGGCGGCGGTATCCGTTCTATCAACTACGACCCGGTGTTGAAAAACTACGTCATCGCCAACGAAGTGAAGGACGAAAACGGGCAGAAATTCTCGCAACTGTGGACTTGGAGCGGCAACCCGACCGACGAACCGCAAAAAATCTCCCTGCCCAACCTGCAACACATCACCAACGTCGAAGCCGTCGATTCGATTACGGTCAACGGCAAGCCGCAGATGATTCTGATGGGCGACGAAGGCAACGCTTCGCAGAAAATTACTGCCAAGTATATGTTGGTGGATTACAGCCAGCTTGGTAAACAGTAGTTTTAAAGCTGATTAAAGGTCGTCTGAAACTGAGGGTTAAGGTTTCAGACGACCTTTTTTTGGCGAATGACTGCTCCATCCAAACCGATACGGCATTGCCTCGTTTTGATTGGTATCCTTCCGCGAAAGGACAAATCGAAAGCCGCGGACTGGGAAGCAGCTGCAAAAGAAAGGTCGTCTGAAACCAAATCATGATTTCAGACGACCTTTCTTTTTACTATTGTCCAAGGGCTATCGGCTTGCGTTCAACCGTTTGTCCGGCCGTGTAAACATAAACACCACCAGCGAAGTCAGCGCGCCCAGCGTATCGGCGAGCATGTCTTTTTGCGCGTCCCAAATATCGCCTTGCGAACCGAGCACTTCCAACCCCGCTTCGCCGCCGTCAATCACCGCATATTGCCATTCGATGATTTCGTAAGCCGCCGCCACGCTCATGATGAAGAACAAGGAAAAAAACAGGGCAAGCGCGGGTCGGCAGAGTTGGCGGCGCAACAGCCATTCCGCCATCGGATAGGCGTAGAAACCGATGATGTAGTGTCCGACGCGGTCGAAATGGTTGCGCCCTTCGCCTAAAAACGGCGCAAGCAGGCGGTTTGCCCAATCGAAGGGGACATCGGCGAAGGTATAGTGCGCGCCGATGGTGTGCATAATCAGCCAGAAGCTCATGAATACATAAGCCGGATTACTGAAACGGAAGCGGCGGTAAGTGGCAATGAGCGCGACAAATACGGTGGAAACGGGGAGGATTTCGGCGTACCAAACGGCGCGGTCGGAGGGGTTGATGCCCGACCAGACGATGAGTGCGGCAATGAAAACCGTGAGCAGCAAAGGGATGATGTGCGAAGTTTTTTGCATAAAGTTTATCGTGTTATCAATGGAATGGAAGAGAGAGAAACGATTTTCAGACAGCCTTCAAACCATTGATGACGCGTTTATAGCAGGTGTAAACCAATGCCGCGCAAGCCAGCCACATGACGACGTAGAAAACCGCATGGAAGCTGCCCGCCACCGTATACCACACCGCCAGTACGCCGATAAAGAACGCGCGGTCGCTCTTGCCGAACGGCCCGTCATAACGCCGCCCGTTGCCGTGTACCTGCCCCAACACGCCGCAAAATTCGGTCATTGCCGCAAGCCAGACAAACAGGCCGATTTGTGCGCCGTCAAACGGGGCGATAAAGGCGAAAGGCAGATACAGCGCGGCATCGGCAGCAACATCGGTGATTTCGTTCAGATAGCCGCCCAATGCCGACTGCTGACCGAACTCGCGCGCCAGCATTCCGTCCACCGCGTTCAACGCCATGCGGACAAACAGCCACACGGGCAACAGCCAAAACAAGGCAGGAACCTGCGCGCCGAGCGACAGCAGCAGCCCGACCGCGACCGACACCGCGCAAGCCGCCAGCGTAACCTGATTGGCGGTTACACCACGGTTATAAAGCGCGCGCACCAGCGGGCGCAGCAGGTTTTGAAATTTGGGTTTAAGGGCGTAGATGCTCATAATTATGCCGTCTGAAAATAAACGAAGTGCCGCGATTATAGACGAAATCCGTTATAATCCGTCAACTTTCCAACCACGCGGTTCGCAAACCTCCCGCGTTACCAAAACTAGGATTCATCATGCAAAACCAACAAGCCTTGGTCATCTTCTCCGGCGGCCAGGACTCCACCACCTGCCTGATTCAGGCGATTCAAACCTACGGACGCGAAAACGTCCAAACCATCACCTTCCAATACGGACAACGCCACGCCGTCGAGCTGGAACGCGCCCGCTGGATCGCGCAGGATTTGGGTGTCAAACAAACCGTACTCGACTTGAGCCTGATGCAGCAGATTACGCACAACGCCCTGATGGACGATACCGCCGCCATCGAAACCGCTTCAGACGGCCTGCCCAATACCTTCGTAGACGGACGCAACGCCCTGTTCCTGCTCTACGCCGCCATCTACGCCAAAGGACAGGGCATCAGGCACATCATCGCGGGCGTGTGCGAAACCGACTTCTCCGGCTATCCCGACTGCCGCGACGTGTTCGTCAAATCCATGAACGTTACCCTCAATCTGGCGATGGACTACGCCTTCCAAATCCACACCCCGCTGATGTACCTGACCAAAGCGCAAACTTGGGCGCTGGCGGACGAAATGGGCGCGCTGGACTACATCCGCGAGCAGACCCACACCTGCTACAACGGCATCGTCGGCGGCTGTCACGAATGCCCGAGCTGCGTGTTGCGCGAGCGCGGATTGGTGGAATATTTGGAAAGCAAAAAGGCCGTCTGAAAAAAGTGTTCCGTCTAGAGTGGGAACGTCTGCGGCAAGAGGGCGGTCGAATAATAAGCCGAGAACAACTGTAAGGGCCGTCATGACCGACAAAATCCATCTCTACCACCCGCTCCATACCCTGAAACCTTTTTCAGACGGCATCTGGATTGCTGACGGAAAAGTCATACACATGAATTTTCCGCTGGGCATCAAAGTGCCGTTCAGCACCCGCATGACCGTCGTGCGCCTGAACGACGGCGGGCTGTGGTGTCATTCGCCGGTTGAACCCGCGCCCGAACTGCTGCGGCAAATCGACGCGCTCGGCGAAGTCCGCCATCTGGTTTCGCCCAACAAAATCCACTACGCCCACATCGCCGCGTGGAAACGGCATTACCCGCAGGCGCTTGCGTGGGCAAGTTCCGGCGTGCGCGAACGGGCGGCATCGCAGCATATTGCCGTTTGTTTCGATGCCGACCTCGGTGCCGCCGCGCCGCCGCAATGGGCGGACGATTTGGCGCAAATGCCGTTTGCGGGCAGCTCAGCGATGGAGGAAACCGTGTTTTTCCATCGCGCGAGCCGAACCCTGATACTGGCCGATTTGATTGAAAACTTCGAAACTGCCAAATTTCCCAACCGCTTTTGGGCGAGCGTGATGAAACTGACGGGTATCGCCGACCCCGACGGCAAAGCCCCCGCCGACTGGCGCGCCACCTTCAAAGACAAAACCGCCGCCCGCGCCTGCCTGAAGCAGATGCTGGACTGGCAGCCCGAAAAAATCATACTGGCGCACGGCCGCTGCTACGAAACCGGCGGCACGGACGAACTGCACCGCGCGTTCAGATGGCTGGATTAGCCAAGCTGCGGCTGTTTTGTTGAAAAATATAGTGGATTAACTTTAAAAAGCCACAGCAGCGTGCAAAACCACTATGGCTTCTCATACAACCAAAGATCGTCTGAAAACATATAGTGGATTAAATTTAAACCAGTACGGCGTTGCCTCGCCTTGCCGTACTATCTGTACTGTATCTGCGGCTTCCGGCCTTGTCCTGATTTAAATTTAATCCACTATAGTTCCGATAAGACGGAACGTTTTCAGACGACCTTTTCTGCTGCCAGCAACATTTCCACATTCCGCTCGGTCGCTTCGGCTATCTCTTCAACGGCAACGCCGCGAATTTCAGCGGCGATGGCGGCGATTTGGCGGATGTTGGCGGGCGTGTTGATTTCGTTTTTCAGCATAAACGGACTGTCGGTTTCCAAGACGAAATCGGTGTCATTTAAGGCTTTGAGGGTTTCGCGTATTTTTCGTGCGTTCAGGTTCAGCAACAGCGAACCGATGCCGATTTTGAAACCCAATTTCGTCAACACGCGCGCTTCTTCCGCGCTGCTGGAGAAGGCGTGAACGATGCCACCTTGGGTAAAGCCTGTCTGCTTGACGGCGGTGGTGATGTCGGCGGTGGCTTTGAGATTATGGATAATCACGCGGCGGCGCAGGGTTTGCGCGATCTCAAGCTGGCGGCTGAAGACTTGGATTTGCCGTTCGCGCTGTCGTTGCGTTTGGGTTTTGTCGTAAAAATCCAAGCCGATTTCGCCGACCCATGCCGTCGGACGCGCTTTCAATACTTGCTCCAAACGCCGGAAATCCGGTTCGGAAACGTCGTCTGAAAACCAAGGATGGATGCCGAGCGCGATATGAATGTTGCCCCAAAGCGGGTTTTCAGACGACCTTTGCGCCAAATCCGCCACGCCCTGCCAATCCTGCGGTCGGGTCGCGGGAACGATAAACCGCCCTACCCCTGCCTCCCGCGCGGCGGTCAAAACGTGCGGCAGGTTTTCGCGTAAGGCGGGATCGGCGAGGTGGCAATGGGTATCGGTCAGGTTCATTTCGATTTCACAACAATTGCAATCTTGCCAACTCTTTTTCTACATCTTCCGCGCCCCAGCCTTGCGATACGGCGAGGGTCATGAGCGCGGTGGCGGTTTCGAGGTTGCATTTGCCGCCGTTGATGATGCCCGAATTGCGGAACGCGTTGCCTTGCGCGTAAACGGCGGCGGTTCTGCCTTGTCGGACTTGACTGATGTTGAGCAGCAGTTTTCCTTGCTGCGTAAAGTCTCGGACAGCGCGGATGAAGCCTTCGTCTGCGGGGGTGTTGCCGTGTCCGTAGCTTTGCAGGATAAGGGCGTGGGCGGGAAGCTGTGCGAGTCCGTCCGCAAGTTCTTGGACGGCAAAGCCGGGGATAAGCGTGCGGACGGCGATTTTTGCCTGCGGGTCGGGATAGCGGATTTTGAGGTCGTCTGAAACATCCGCCGCATCTTGGGACGGGACGCGGATATGATGCCAGCCTTGGGTTTCGTCCCATTCGGCGATGGCGCCGAAATGCGGATTGTCGAAGCCTGCGGCGGTTTCGGTGCTGACTTTGCTGCTGCCGACGGCGGGATAAAGTTTGCCGTCAAAAGCGATGACGGTTTGTTTGAGCTTGAGGCTGAAGGCGGCGACGGCGGTGGAGAGGTTGCACGGAGCATCGCTGTTTTCGGCGGCGTAAGGCCATTGGGAGCCGGTCAGGACAATCGGTTTGCCCAAGCCTCGCAGGGCGAGTGCGAGGAAGTTGGCGGTGTACGCCATGCTGTCTGTGCCGTGCAGTATCAGGATGCCGTCGCAGGAAGGCAGTTTGGCGGCGATGATGTCCAGCCAGTCGCGCCAGTGTTGCAGGGTGACGGAGGAGGAATCAATCAAAGGATTGCAGACGTGCCACTCGAAGTCGAGGTCGTCTGAAAAGGGGGAAAGGGCTTGGCTGACAAGCGCGGTATCTGGGCGCAGGCCTTCGCTGCTTTGGGTCATGCCTATGGTGCCGCCTGTGTAGAGGACGAAGATTTTTTGTTTCATGGACATCATCGGGTCGTCTGAAAATAATGATGCGGCTTATTTAACTATATTTCGGACAGGCTGGCAATTTGGCGGCGCAGACGGTTTTCAGACGACCTTGAAATGAAAAAGCACCCCGAGGCTGCCGATATTTGATTTTCCAAGTGGATTTTTATTAACGAAGCGGGAGGTTCAAGGCGGACGCCGCAACAAGCTTGGACAATTTGTGAGGATTGCCAACGCAGAAGATACCGCTTTGGGGATAAAAAGACACGGAAACTATTGAATATCGTCAGCCTTGTCAGGATGCTTGATTTTATTGTTCGCTTTGCGCGGCTTTTTTGGCTGCCTTGGCGGCTTTGCGCTGCGCCCGCTTTTCGCTCAATTTGGTACGGTAGAACTGGAGGCGCTGACGTTTTTTCCACCAAAACCAAGCCAACACCACTGCCAATATACCCAAAACAGTAAAGATGCCGGATTGCAGGCTGTGCATTTTTGCCATCAGCCAATCAATGTTGTGCGCGCCGTATTCGCCCAAATAAATCCAAACCGGCACGGAAACCAACGCGGCAAGCCCGTCCATCAGGATGAAGCGGGTATAGGAAACTTTGCGGCTGATACCCGCGGTTACGAACACGGCGGTTCGCAGGCCGGGCAGGAAGCGGGCAACGAACAATACCCAGTTGCCGTATTTGTCGAATTTCTCCTGCACCTGCGCGTAACGCTTAGGCGTCATCACGCGGGCGATGGGTTTAAACTTGAGGATTTTCTGCCCCCACAAGCGTCCGGCGACAAACATAAATCCGTCGCCCGCCAACACGCCGAGCATACCGACGACAACCATCCAGTGAGACCTGGTATAACCCAAGCCGGAAATCACGCCGCCTGTCACCAGCGTCAAATCTTCGGGAATCGGCACGCCAAAGCCGCAAATGACCAAAACGAAAAACACGGCTGCGTAGCCGTATTGGACAAAAAAGTCTTCTAAAAAGGCAAACATGGCGTATCCATCGGTTGTAATGTGGAGGGGAAATTCATTTGAACTGAATGTTGTATTTTACCAAAGATAGGGTCGTCTGAAAGAAATAACAAGGCAGGTTATGAAAATAGGCGTGAACAATATGAATTGATGTGTTTCAGACGACCTTGAATCCTAAAAAACACAGTGGATTAACCTTAAACCGGCATGGCGTTCCCCGCCTTGCCCTGGTTCAAAATCAATCCACTGTACCGCCGTTCCCATTTGCACGGAAATGACGGCAGTTTCAAGGTTTGTTAAAAACCCGATTTATTGTCCGACAGTATTACTGCTTGCCGGTGATGGCTGCTGCGATGCGTTCCGCACCTTTTTTCGCCCAGTCCGCCTGACGCGCTTCGACCATGACGCGCACGACCGGCTCGGTACCCGATGCGCGCAACACGACGCGGCCTTTGCCTTCGAGTTCTTTTTCCACTTCTGCCAACTCGTCTTTCGAGGCTTCCTGCCATTTCTGACCTTTTTGGATGCGCACGTTGATCATGGTTTGCGGATACGGCTGCCAGTCGGCGCAAACGGTGGCAAGGTCTTGGTTCAGGATTTGCAGTGCCGCCAAAACTTGCAGCGCGGAGATGATGCCGTCGCCGGTGTTGTGTTTGTCCATGCACAAAATATGGCCGCTGGCCTCGCCGCCGATGAGCCAGCCGCGTTGGTTCAGCTGTTCCAACACATAGCGGTCGCCGACTTTGGCGCGGCAGAAATCGACGCCCTGCTCTTTCAGGGCAATTTCCATCGCCATATTGGTCATGACCGTACCGACCACGCCGCCGATGTTGATGCCTTCGCGGGCGCGGGCTTTGGCAATGACGTAAATCAGGCTGTCGCCGTCGTACACTTTGCCGTTGCGATCGACCATCATCAGGCGGTCGCCGTCGCCGTCCAACGCGATGCCGTAGTCGGCTTCGTTTTGCAATACGGCGGCCTGCAAGGCTTTAGGATGGGTCGCGCCGCATTTTTCGTTGATGTTGTAGCCGTTCGGTTCGTCGCCGATGCTGACGACTTGCGCGCCGAGTTCGTGGAACACTTTGGGCGCAACGTCATAGCCTGCGCCATGCGCGGTATCGACCACCAATTTCAGGCCGCGCAAATCCAAATGGCTGGGGAAGGTGGATTTGCAGAATTCGATGTAACGGTCGTCCGCGCCGTTGATACGGCGGGCGCGTCCGAGGCGGGCGGACGGCTGGGTTTTCATTTCCTCATCAATTTTGGCTTCGATTTCCAATTCGATTTCATCGCTCAGCTTCACGCCGCCTTCGGCAAAGAATTTGATGCCGTTGTCGGAATACACATTGTGCGACGCGGAAATCATCACACCGGCGGACAAACGCAGTGCACGAGTCAGATAAGCCACGCCCGGCGTAGGCAGCGGGCCGGTTTGGATGACGTTGACACCCGCGGCGGTAAAACCCGCCACCAGCGCGGCTTCGAGCATGTAGCCGGAAATGCGCGTGTCTTTGCCGATCAGGACGGTCGGCTTCTGCCCGCCGTCATGCTGCACCAACACCTGCCCCGCCGCATAACCGAGTTTCAATACGAAATCGGGTGTGATCGGGAATTGACCGACTTCGCCGCGCACGCCGTCCGTGCCGAAATATTTTTTTGCCATGAGTTTGCTCCGTGAGGATGTTTTTAGAATGGGGTTACCCGTAAATGTCATAACGGGCAGTATAGGGGATTTTATGCAAAACTGTTGGGATTTATGTTTAGCGTCATTAGATTGCGCCTGAGCGGTATAGTTTCTTATTTTATCAAAATACGGAACAAGTTAACCGGATTAAACAAACAGGTCGTCTGAAACCGTCCAACTCGTTTTCAGACGACCTCTTTATCACCACTTCAGGAGCTGCCGACATTTCATTTTCCAAGTGGTTTTTTGCTTCCAAAACGAAAACTATCGGACGCCGGCAGGCCCTAAGGCGTCCCACACCTTCAACGCATCCGCCGTTGCCTTCACATCATGCACGCGCACGATTTGTGCGCCGCGCGCCACGGAAACCAGCGCCGCCGCCACGCTGCCGTGTACGCGTTCCGCCACGTCCGCCTCGCCGGTCAGCTCGCCTATCATGCGTTTGCGCGACACACCGATCAGCAGCGGGAAACCCGTTTCCGCCATCAATTCGGGCAAGTGCCGCATCAGCGCGATATTGTGTTGCAGGTTTTTGCCGAAGCCGAACCCCGGATCGAGCGTGATGCGTTGCGGGGCGATGCCTGCCGCGATACATTCCGCCGTCCTCTCTTTCAAATACCGCGCCACTTCGCCGACCACATCTTGATATTTCGGATTAATCTGCATGTTTTCGGGCAAACCCTGCATGTGCATCAGGCAAATGCCCGTGTCCGCCTGACGCGCCAGCAATTCGACCGCTCCATCGTCGGTCAACGCCGCTATATCATTAATAATATCGACGCCGCCGAGCGCCAACGCTTTTTCCATAATCACCGTGCGGCGCGTGTCCAAACTGACTGGAACGCCCCACCCCGCCACTTCCGCCAATACAGGCGCAACCCGCGCCCATTCTTCTTCAGGCGAAACATAATCCGCACCCGGCCGCGTCGATTCGCCGCCGATGTCGAGAATGTCCGCGCCCTCCTTTAGAAGCTGTTCGGCGTGTGCCAAGGCTGTTTGGGCATTTTGCGAATATACGCCGCCGTCGGAAAAAGAATCGGGCGTCAGGTTGACGATACCCATGATTTTCGGCTTGTCCAAACCGATTTCAAACCTGCCTGCCTGCCAGATGCGTGTGGTCATGATGGTGTTCCGTAAAATAATGAAGACGAAATTATAGGTCGTCTGAAAACATCATGCAGCTTTCAGACGACCCCGTTTTACAAATCCTGCCGTTTAATGCAAAAATCAGGTTTCCCGTCCCCATCCGTCTGACAAAGGAACCATCATGTACCGCCACGTCAAATACTACCCCGGCGACCCGATTTTGAGTTTGGTCGAAACCTTCAAAAACGACCCGCGTCCCGAAAAAGTCAATTTGAGCATAGGCATTTATTTCGATGATGAAGGCAAAATGCCCGTATTGGAATCCGTAAACCGTGCCGAAACCGCCCGCGCCGCCACGCCCGCGCCGTCGCCCTACCTGCCTATGGAAGGCTTGAACACTTACCGCAGCGCGGTGCAGCATTTGTTGTTCGGCAAAGACAACCCCGCGCTCGCGCAAGGACGCATCGTTACCGTACAAACCTTGGGCGGCTCGGGCGCGCTCAAAGTCGGGGCAGACTTCCTGCACCGCTGGTTCCCCGCAGCGCGCATCTACGTCAGCGACCCGACTTGGGACAACCATCGCGGCATTTTTGAAGGCGCCGGTTTCGAGGTCGGCACTTATCCTTATTACGACCCCGCCACCGTCGGCGTCAAATTCGATGAAATGACCGCGTTTTTCAACACCCTGCCCGAACACAGCATCCTAATCCTACACCCCTGCTGCCACAACCCGACCGGCGTGGATATGTCGGAACAGCAATGGGACGAAGTGTTGCAAATCATCAAAACGCGCAAACTGATTCCGTTTATGGACATCGCCTACCAAGGCTTCGGCGGCGATTTGGACAGCGATGCCTACGCCATCCGCAAAGCGGTGGAAATGGAATTGCCGCTGTTCGTCAGCAATTCATTCTCTAAAAATCTGTCGCTCTACGGCGAACGGGTCGGCGGTTTGAGCGTGGTTTGCCCGAATAAAGAAGAAGCGGAATTGGTGTTCGGTCAACTCAAATTCACCGTCCGCCGCATCTACTCCAGCCCGCCCGCACATGGCGCCTATATCGCCGCCGATGTGATGAACAGCACCGAACTTTACGCCTTGTGGCAAAATGAAGTCTATGTCATGCGCGACCGCATCCGCGCCATGCGCCAGAAACTTTATGACGTTTTGACCGCCCAAATCCCTAACCGCGATTTTACTTATTTCATCAAACAGCGCGGCATGTTCAGCTACACAGGATTGAGCGTAGAACAAGTCCGCAGGCTGCGCGACGAATTTGCCGTTTACCTGCTGGATTCAGGCAGGATGTGCGTCGCCGGGCTGAATGCTTCGAATATCGCCTATGTTGCCGATGCGTTTGCCGAAGTGTTGAAATAAAGCGCAAAAAGTAAAAGGTCGTCTGAAACCTGATGTAGTTTTATTTGAAGTAAGTCAAAAGGCCGCCCGAAAAATTTTCATCTTTCAGACGGCCTCTCTATAATTGGCGCACCCAACAGGGATCGAACCTGTGACCTCCAGCTTCGGAAACTGACACTCTTCCAACTGAGCTATGGGTGCGAAGAAGGCGTAAGATTAACGCAAATCCCGCCTGTTGGCAAAGCCTATTATGCAGGATGGCGCAAACAAGACAAATTTGAAGAAAAATCCCATAAAATAATCAACAACATACACAACTCACCCCCTAACAGGCGGCAAAAAACCGCCGCCTTTGCGTATATTTTCCACAAGAGCGATTGGAAAGCCCTTGTGAATTCAGTATAATCCAGCAAAATATTGTTAACTGCGTTTAACACACCAAACTATAACTCAAAGCACAACCTAACCTAACGGCGAGGCCTACCAAATGAAACAACTCCGCGACTCCAAAGCCCAAGGCTCTGCATTGTTTACCCTTGTGAGCGGTATCGTTATTGCCATTGCAGTCATTTACTTCCTCATCAAATTGGCGGGCAGCGGCTCGTATGCAGACGTTGCCCAATCTTCCGAAACTGCTACCCAAACCCGCATCCAGCCCGTAGGACAGCTTACCTTGGGAGACGGCATTCCGGTAGGCGAACGCAAAGGCGATCAGATTTTCAACAAAATCTGTATCCAGTGCCACGGCGCAGACAGCTCCGTACCCAACGCGCCGAAAATCGAAAATAACGGCAACTGGGCGCCCCGTATCGCCCAAGGCTTCGATACTCTTTTCCAACACGCTCTGAACGGCTTTAACGCCATGCCTGCAAAAGGCGGCGCAGCCGATTTGACCGACCAAGAACTCAAACGCGTCATCACTTACATGGCGAACAAGAGCGGCGGTACCTTCCCTGATCCGGATGCCGCAGCACCTGCCGATCAAGCCGCTTCAGGCAATGCAGCCGCCTCCGCACCGGCCGCTGCCGGCTCCACCCCCGCAGCCGATGCACCTAAAGCCGAAGACAAAGGCGCAGCCGCTCCTGCAGCCTCCGGCGCAGACGGTAAAAAAGTTTTCGAAGCAACCTGTCAGGCATGTCACGGCGGCGCAGTCCCCGGCATTCCCGGCATAGGTAAAAAAGACGAATGGGCTTCACGCATCAAACAAGGTAAAGAAACCCTGCACAAACACGCTCTCGAAGGCTTCAACGCCATGCCTGCAAAAGGTGGCAACGCCGGCCTGAGCGACGATGAAGTCAAAGCAGCGGTCGACTACATGGCCAACCAATCAGGCGCTAAATTCTGATTTGTTCAAAAAACGCCATATATCCCATCAAAAACGCACCTTTAAACAAGGTGCGTTTTTTTGCAGCCATTCGCCATCCTAAAAGATATAGTGGATTAAATTTAAATCAGGACAA
>NZ_KV821518.1:92873-111584 GCF_001815675.1 Neisseria sp. HMSC065D04 | reverse complement strand
CGCCGTACCGGTTTAAAGTTAATCCACTATACAAATCGACCAGACCCATCGATTGATTTTGCCTTACCCTTTCCCTCTTGATATTCAAAGCATTCTAAACAACAAAAATATTTTCAGACGACCTCCTACCCACTTTGGTAAAATGCACCACACCATAACCCACCCCTTCCTCACTCCCGACCAACTGCCCATGACCAACCAGCGCATCAACCACGAACCCGTCTTCCTGCTTGCTTCCGCCCCTTGGCGCGAGAGCAGTTTGTGGGTGGAGGTGTTCAGCCGCCGTTACGGGCGCGTGGCTTTGCTGGCAAGAAGTGCGCGCAAGCGGCAGAGCGAGTTGCGTGGCGTGTTGGTCCCGTTTGTACCGGTCAGCGCCTCTTGGTACGGCTCGCAAGAGTTGAAAACGCTGCACCGCGCGGAGTGGATAGGCGGCTGGCCGCAGCCGCAAGGTAGGGCTTTGTTCAGCGGCTTATATATCAACGAACTGATGCTCAAGCTGACAACCCGCGAAGACCCGATACCCGAGCTTTACGATGCGCTGGAAGCGGTAATGCGGGCGGTAAGCGGTGAAAACAGCCATACCGCTGCGTTGAGACGCTTTGAATGGACTTTACTCAGCCGTTTGGGATTCGCGCCCGATTTGTTCCACGATGGCAACGGCGAAGCAATCCGTGCCGAAGAAACCTACTGGCTGACGCCTGAAAACGCGGTCGTTCCCATCGAAGAAGCCGAACGCTTCAATCCACGCAATCATGGTGTGGCAGTCGGCGGCGACATTTTGATCCAGCTGCGCGAAGGCGATTTCACCCATCCCGAAAGCCTCGGGCAGTCGCTAAAAATCACGCGCCTGCTGATTGACAACCTCCTGCCCGAAGGCATTAAATCCAGACAGGTTTTGCAACAGCTCCAGCAATTCAGTTTCGGCGTTTAACTTTTTCAGACGACCTTTTCCATCGGCAGGTCGTCTGAAAATCCAAAGAAAGGACACATCATGCTCTTAGGTGTAAACATCGACCACATCGCCACAGTCCGCAACGCCCGCGGCACGACCTATCCCAGCCCCGTGGAAGCGGCGTTGGTCGCGGAAACACACGGTGCGGATTTGATTACCATGCACCTGCGCGAAGACCGCCGCCACATCAAAGACGCGGACGTGTTCGCCGTCAAAAACGCCATCCGCACGCGCCTGAACCTTGAAATGGCATTGACAGAAGAAATGCTGGAAAACGCGCTCAAAGTCATGCCGGAAGACGTGTGCATCGTGCCTGAAAAACGTCAGGAAATCACGACAGAAGGCGGTTTGGACGTATTGGCGCAACAGGAAAAAATCGCCGAGTTCACCAAAATCCTGACCGACGCAGGCATCCGCGTCTCGCTCTTTATCGATGCCGACAACGAGCAAATCCAAGCCGCCCATGATGTCGGCGCGCCCGTTATCGAGCTGCACACCGGCGCATACGCCGATGCACACAGCCACGCCGAACAAATCAAGCAATTCGAGCGTCTGCAAAACGGCGCGCATTTTGCCAGTGATTTGGGCTTGGTCGTCAACGCCGGACACGGCCTGACCATACACAACGTTACCCCCATCGCCCAAATCCTCGCCATCCGCGAGCTGAACATCGGGCATTCGCTGATTGCCCAAGCCCTCTTCCTCGGCCTGCCCGAAGCCGTCCGCCAGATGAAGGAAACCATGTTCAGGGCAAGAATGCTGCCTTGATAGGCGACACCACCTTTTCAGACGACCTTCTCTCAACAAGGAGACCACCGCATGATTTACGGCATAGGCACAGACATCGTTTCCCTCAAACGCATCATCCGCCTGAGCAAAAAATTCGGACAAGCGTTTGCCGAGCGCATCCTCACCCCCGAAGAACTGCTCGAATTCCCGCAGGCGGGCAAACCCGTCAACTACCTTGCCAAACGCTTTGCCGCCAAAGAAGCCTTCGCCAAAGCCGTAGGCACGGGCATACGCGGCGCTGTTTCCTTCCGCAACATCGGCATCGGGCATGACGCATTGGGCAAACCCGAATTCTTCTACGCCCCCGCCCTGTCCAAATGGCTGGAAGAACAAGGCATCAGCCACGTCAGCCTCAGCATGAGCGACGAAGAAGATACCGTGTTGGCATTTGTCGTTGCCGAAAAATAAGACAGCCCCCATTGGCAGGTCAGATTCCCAAATCCGACCTTTCCGAATTTTCAGACGACCCTTCTCCCTATTCCCATGACCCAAGACACCCGCCCCCTTATCCGCGTCGTTGCCGGCATCCTGCTCAACCAAGACGGCGACTACCTACTCAGTTCCCGTCCCGAAGGCAAACCCTATGCCGGATATTGGGAATTTGCCGGCGGCAAAGTCGAAGCGGGCGAAACCGACTTCCAAGCCCTGCAACGCGAGTTTGAAGAAGAACTCGGCATCCGCATCCTAGCCGCCACGCCTTGGCTGACCAAAATCCATTCCTACGAACACGCCCGCGTCTGCCTGAAATTCCTATGGGTAAACCCCGACCAATGGACAGGCGAACCCCAATCCCGCGAAGGACAAGCATGGTCGTGGCAAAAAGCGGGCGATTTCAACGTCGCCCCCATGCTGCCCGCCAACGGTCCGCTGCTGCGCGCCCTCTCCGTCCCGCGCCGGCTTCAAGGTCGTCTGAAAACCGGTTTGTACGGACAAAACAGCACCGGCGAATACCGCGTCGTCCCCTACTCCCTAGCCGAACCGCACCACGCCAACATCCTCATCTCAGAAACCGAACTGCACAAGCTCGGCAAACTGCCCCAAGCCCAAAGCGTTTGGGTGTCGGTACACACCCGCGAACAATGGCAGCGTGTTCAAGATGCCGACGTCGTCGTTTGGCAAGTCAACGACGACGCAAGCGCACGACAAGTGCTTGAAATATTGGAACAAGGCGTATCCGTTCTGCTGGTTGTCGCCGCGCCCGAAACACTGGTTTCAAACTACCGCGACCGCTGGCTCTCAGCAGGCGCACACGCCGTCCTGACCGACAACGACACCGAGGTCGTCTGAAATGGACAAAAACCGCAAACTCCTCCTCGCAGGCGTCCTCCTCATCCTCTTCGCCGCCGCCAAACTCCTGCTGCTGGACTGGTGGCAAAAACAACAGCCCCAAGCCCGCGCCACCGAGTGCAACCTCATCAAAGGCTGCATCCTGCCCGACGGCTCGCACGTCCGCTCCACCCCCATCAGCCACCGCTCCGCCTTCGACATCACCGTCGAAAACACCCCGGTCGAAACACAACAAGTCAGCATCAGCTTCAGCATGAAAGACATGGACATGGGCTTCAACCGCTATATGCTCCAACAACAATTCCCGCGCACCTGGCAAGCGCGCCAAATCCACCTGCCCGTCTGCGTCGAAGGCAGACGCGACTACATCGCCGACATCACCATAGGCGGACAGACTTTTCAGACGACCTTTACCGCCCAATAGGCTTTCTACGCGTATTCAGACAAGAAAACTTTTCGTCGAATGGCTCATCACGGATTCAATTTCAATCAGAAACCTGAAAAGAGTGCCTATAACATGAAAGCGATTGTTTAGATGTTTTTCACACTAAACAATCGCTTTCTTCAGGTTTAAACAACATAAAACCATGCCGGATAATATAGTGGATTAACTTTAAACCAGGACGGCGTTACCTCGCCTTAGCTCAAAGAGAACGATTCTCTAAGGTGCTGAAGCACCAAGTGAATCGGTTCCGTACTATCTGTACTGTCTGCACGGCTTCCGCCTTGTCCTGATTTAAATTTAATCCACTATATTAAAAACCCACCCACATCGCAATCTAATGCTTCCCAATCTCCCTATTTAAGTTTGCTTATCAATAAAAACAGACAAAGCAGCCCAAGAATATTCAAAAAATATCTTTGAATTCAATATTTATATCAAACCTTCATTATAAAAATAATATAAACACCCCATTTATTAATTATATTACTGTCAACACTCTGATTTTGTGCTATATTGTGACGAAATAACCATTATTCAGAAATTGAGAAGAAAACTATGAAAACCGCCTCCGACTTCATCCGCGACGACATCAAATCCATGTCCGCCTACCGAATTGCCGACTTGCCCGAAGGCTTCATCAAGCTGGATGCAATGGAAAGCCCGTATCATCCGTTTGCCCGTTTCCCCGAGCTGTCAAACGAATGGCTGCGGCTGATTGCCCGAGCGCCGATTCATCTTTACCCCAATCCCGCCGCCAGCGGGCTGCAGGAAACTTTAAGAAAAGCCTTCAACATTCCTGAATCTGCCGCCATCGCTTTAGGAAACGGCTCGGACGAGTTAATCCAATTCATGACCCTGCTCGTTGCCCAATCCGGCGCGACCATGCTGGCGGTAGAGCCGAGTTTCGTGATGTATCGGCATAATGCCGAGCTGTACGGCATGAATTATGTCGGCGTACCGCTCAATGAAGATTTCACGCTTGATTTGCCCGCCGTTTTATCCGCCATCGACAAACATCAGCCCGCGTTGATTTTCATTGCCTACCCGAACAATCCGACAGGCGTATGCTTCCGCCGCGAAGAAGTGGAAGCCATTATCCACGCGGCGCGCGGCATCGTCGTTGTCGATGAAGCATACGGCGCATTCAGCCGCGACAGTTTTCTGCCGCAGGCGGGCAGCATCGAAAATCTGGTCGTGATGCGCACCATCAGCAAAATCGGTTTTGCCGGACTGCGCATCGGCTATGCGGCAGGAAGCCCCGCCGTAATGGGTGAGCTGGCTAAAATCCTGCCGCCCTACAATATGAACCAATTAAGCTTGGCGACCGCCAAATTTGCCCTGCAACACCACGACACGATTCAGACGACCATCGATATTTTAAAAGCCGAGCGCGAACGCGTTTTCAGCGGATTGTCCGCCATAGGTCGTCTGAAAGCCTTCCCCAGCGAAGCGAATTTCATTACCGCGCGCGTCCCCGATGCAGACGCATTGTTTAACACGTTTAAAGAAAACCGCATCCTGATTAAGAAACTCCACGGCACGCATCCGCTTTTGGCGCAATGCGTCCGCATTACCATCGGCAGTCCCGAGCAAAACGATGCCGTACTGGACATTATCCGCAAGCTTTATGCCTGATTTTTTAAAACCTCACAGAGAGTAAACCTATGACCATCACTCAACTCCACCTTGCCAATTTCCTGCAGCTTGTCGAAGAAGCAGGCTCGCTGACCAAACTTGCCCGCAAATGCGGTTACGACAACGCGGCATCCCTGTCCCAACTGAAACGCCGCCTTGAAGAGCAGGCAGAAGACGAAAAAGCGCGCGGCATCCGCCCCAGCCTTGCCGCCAAACTCGAAGCCGGCATGCACAAACGCAAAGGCTGGTTAAACCGCGACCACAGCAAAGACAAAGAAAAAGCCGCAGCCGCCGAAGCCGCCCGCCAAGAGCGTGCCGCCCAAGCAGCCGCCGCCGCCGCACCGGCATTCCATATGCCCGCAGAAGGCCGCGCAGTCAGCATCACCCGCAACACCAGCGAAACCCAAATCACCCTCAGCCTCAACCTCGACGGCACCGGACAATACCGTTTCGACACCGGCGTCCCCTTCCTTGAGCATATGCTTGCCCAAGTCGCCCGCCACGGCATGATCGACCTCGACATCACCTGCAAAGGCGACTTGCACATCGACGACCACCACACCGTCGAAGACATCGGCATCGTACTCGGACAAGCCCTGAAACAAGCCTTGGGCAGCAAAGCCGGCATCCGCCGCTACGGTCATGCCTACGTTCCGCTTGACGAAGCCTTGAGCCGCGTTGTCATCGACCTCTCCGGCCGCCCCGGACTCGTCTACAACATCGACTTCACCCGCGCCCTCATCGGACGTTTTGACGTTGACCTGTTTGAAGAATTCTTCCACGGCGTCGTCAACCACAGCATGATGACCCTGCACATCGACAACCTCAGCGGCTGCAATGCCCACCACCAAGCCGAAACCGTATTCAAAGCCTTCGGCCGCGCCCTGCGCATGGCGGCAGAATACGACCCGCGCATGGCAGGACAAACCCCGTCCACCAAAGGCACCTTGAGCGACGAATCCGTTGCCGTTGAAGTTACCGTTGAAAAAGAAGCGCAAAGCGAAGCGTAATCCGCTTTAAAAAAGGTCGTCTGAAAACCGGAAAACAGGTTTTCAGACGACCTTTGCGTTTGCAGCAGGCATTGTTCCAAACAGCAATCGGCAAAAACATCGCAAATGAAAGCAGAAAGCATCCGCCCGCCCTCTTTCCCGCATCGATGTAAATCCATCTTAAATCGCAGACAACCCAAAATAAAAATCCATAGCCCAAATCTCACCCACAAATTCCGTTCTTCAAAAGCATCTCGTCAAACCACGCACCCTGTTTCCCTATCATTACCCACAAACCCCCAAAAGGTCGTCTGAAAACAGGCATAACAAGTTTTCAGACGACCTCCGATTTGTCAAACCCGCCCGATTTATGGGAAAATCGCACGATTGAATTTAACGAAGGGCGACACCGTGTTAGACAGAGAAGGCTATCGCCCCAATGTCGGTATCATCTTAATCAACAACCGCAACGAAGTCTTTTGGGGCAAGCGTGTGCGTGAACATTCGTGGCAGTTCCCGCAAGGCGGCATCAAGCCGGGCGAAAGCCCCGAAACCGCCATGTACCGCGAGCTGTACGAAGAAGTCGGGCTGTTGCCGCAACATATCAAAATCGTCGGCCGCACGCGCGACTGGCTGCGTTATGACGTGCCGAGCCACTGGGTACGCCGCGAATGGCGCGGTTCGTATCGCGGGCAGAAGCAGATTTGGTATCTTTTGCGGCTGGTCGGGCGCGACAGCGACATCAATCTGCGCGCCTGCCACCATCCCGAATTTGACGGCTGGCGTTGGCACCAATATTGGGCTCCCGTTGACGAAGTGATTGATTTCAAACGCGACGTTTACTTGGGGGCATTAAAAGAACTCTCCTCCCGCTTCCTGCGCGGCATGGAAAGCTACGAAGACTTTACCGCGCGCCTGCCTTTTGACAACCGATAAAATAACGAAACGCAACGCTTTCAGGTCGTCTGAAAGCGTTGTTCTTCCTTTCAGACGACCTCTTTCCCTATGACTAAAAACAACCAATACAGCGAATCTAGCATCACCGTCCTCAAAGGCTTGGAGCCGGTCAAAGAACGTCCCGGCATGTACACACGCACCGACAGCCCGACCCACATCTGCCAAGAAGTCATCGACAACGCGGCGGACGAGGCGTTGGGCGGTTTCGCCACTGAAATCGACGTGCGCATCCACGACGACGGTTCGCTTTCCGTACACGACAACGGACGCGGCATTCCCGTCGGGCTGCACCCTGTCGAAGGCGTACCCGTGGTCGAACTCGTGTTTACCCGTCTGCACGCGGGCGGCAAGTTCAATAAAAAAGACGGCGGCAGCGCGTATGCCTTTTCAGGCGGCCTGCACGGCGTGGGCGTATCCGTTACCAACGCCCTCTCCACCCGCCTTGAGGTCACCGTCAAACGCGAAGGCAAAATCCACCGCATCGTGTTTGCCGGCGGCGATGTGGTCGAACCATTGGCGGAAGTGGGCAAATGCGCCGTCAAAGACAGCGGCACCGAAGTGCGCGTTTGGCCGGACGGCAAATATTTTGAAAGCCCGAATTACAGCATTCCCGAACTCGAACGCCTGCTGCGCGCCAAAGCTGTGCTGCTGCCGGGCGTGCGCGTTTCCCTGACCCGCCCGGTCAAAGGCGAAGACGAAGCGCACACCCAAACCTGGCACTACCCCGACGGCCTGAAAAGCTATCTGACCGACCTGATTGCCGACGCGCAGGAAGCCGTACCGCTGTTCTCCTGCGAAAACTACATTTCAGACGACCACAACGGCGATTTCAGCATCGGCGAAGGTGCCGCGTTTGCCCTGACCTGGCTGGAAGAAGGCTCGTGCGCCAACGAAAGCTACGTCAACCTCATCCCCACCCCGCTGGGCGGCACGCACGAAGCAGGTTTGAAACAAGCCGTGTTCAACGCCGTCAACAACTTCATCAACCTGCACAACCTCCTACCACGCGGCGTGAAAGTGCAAAGCGACGATGTGTTCAGCAAAACCGCCTTCGTCCTCTCCGCCCGCGTCCTCGACCCGCAGTTCCAAGGTCAGACCAAAGACAAACTGACCAACCGCGACGCGTTGAAACTCGTTGCCGCCGTATCGGGCGACCCTTTGGAATTGTGGCTGAACCAAAACGTGGACTTCGGCAAAAAAATCGCCGAACTCGCCATCCGTCAGGCGCAGGCGCGGATGCGTTCGGTTAAAAAAATCGAAAAGAAAAAAGGCAGCGGCGTCGCCGTCCTGCCCGGCAAACTGACCGACTGCGAAAGCGAAGACATCCGCGAAAACGAACTCTTCCTCGTTGAAGGCGATTCCGCCGGCGGCTCCGCCAAACTCGCCCGCGACAAAGCCACCCAAGCCATCCTGCCCCTGCGCGGCAAAGTGCTCAACAGCTTCGAAGTCCACCCCGACCAACTCTTCGGCAACGCCGAAATCCACGACATTTCCGTCGCCATCGGCGTCGATCCGCACGGCATCAACGACAATCCTGACTTAAGCGGCCTGCGTTACGGCAAAATCGCCATCCTGTCCGATGCCGACGTGGACGGCTCGCATATTCAAGTTTTACTGCTGACCCTGTTCTACCGCCACTTCCCGAAACTGGTCGCCGACGGACACATCTACGTCGCCCAGCCGCCGCTGTTCCGCGTCGATGTCAACGCACAAGGCAAAAGCAAACCCGCCCGCAAATTCTACGCCCTCGACCAAAACGAACTCGACAGCATTTTGGAGCGGCTGCAAAAAGAAGGCGTCAAAGAAACTGCCTATTCCATCAGCCGTTTCAAAGGCTTGGGCGAGATGAACCCCGACCAGCTCAAAGACACCACCATGCACCCCGACACCCGCCGCCTGTTGCAGGTGCAAATCCCCGAAGGCGCGGATGACGAAACACGCGACATCTTCGTCAAACTGATGGGCAAAGGCGAAGCCGCCGCCCGCCGCGCATGGATGGAAAAAGAAGGCGATACGGCGGAATTGGATATTTGACGCCGTTGGTTTGAAAAGCAAAAAGGTCGTCTGAAAATTTCAGACGACCTTTGTTGCAAACAGCGGCGTTACGGTTGCCCGCCGTCGCGGATTACCGGGCTGTCCACCCGGCTGCGCCGCAATTCTAGTTGTGTACCAGGATGCCCGGATAATCAACACAGTAGGTATGGTAATCCTCGACCTCGATATTGTAGACCGTGGTGCGGTAGCGACGGTAATGCCGTTGTCCGTCCTCGTCCACATACAGCAGGTTCTTGTCGTTCGGCACGTCCGCCCAATCCAATGTCGGGCGATGCCGCGATTCTTCACCCAGCACCATTTCATAGGTGTTGCCTAAATTCGACTCTTTCCAGCCGTAGGCCAGATTGGTCGGCTGTATCCAAGCCTGATCGGTATCGCGGTAGGCATACAGCGGGCGGTAATCCTCTACTACATAATAACCACGAACACCCAACACCACGTCGCCGCGCTCGAGCTGGTCGGCGCGCCTCCACACCGGTTGTTCGTACAGCCGCATTTCGTAGGGCGTGTGCTTAAATGCCCACAGGGCTTCGTATCTTGCCCTGCCTTCATCCCCGGCAAACACGTCTTCACCATCGTCGTAATCGCAGCCCTTCCAATAGGCACCGAGCTTACCAAATTTGGGATGCTCAAGAATCAGGTTGGTGACCACACCGTACACGCAAAACGGGTGGTTCGGGGTAGCGACCAGAGTCCCCCCTCCCCCGTTCCTTTCGGGGAATTGGGAAAACTTCAGCATCACTACTTCCTTGTCCTCATAACGGAAGGTATTCACCACCCGCTTGGGAACGGCCTCGCCGATGCCGTTTTCAGGACGCGACATCACCAAATCACCCACCTTCAGTTCGTCTATCGGCGTCCAGCCTTCTTCCGTTTCTACCAAGGTGCCCTTCATAAAGCAGCCCATGCTGGAGGATAGGGCGTTTCCTACGGCGTGTTGTCCATTCAATTTGTTCATATTGTTTCCCGAAATTGTGTTTTTAAAAGTTTCTGATTAAAGGAGGTGGCTATATAGACACCTCGTATCACTTGTAAGGTCGTCTGAAAACGGATTTGGGTTTTCAGACGACCTTTTTACATTATGCCGCCAAACATAGTTAAAAAATCATGCAGTAATCTTCAAAAATCTGATAGAAGGTATTTCCATATTATTCCCTCAGCAATTGCTCAATATGCATATTTTAAATGAGAAAATATATTTATGGCTGACAAAGACCGTTTTCTTGATAATAATATTGACCCTGACTCAGAATGAATTGAAAGCATAAAAGGTCGTCTGAACGCCAATCGTTTCAAACCATCATCTAAGGACATTCATAAATGGTACGCCTTACCTCATCCCTATTGTTACTTATCACCGGCCTTTCACTTACCGCTTGCGGCTCTAGCATTGATTACGACCGCCAAGGATTGGAGCACAGCCAACAAATGTGGCAGCAGCGGCTGGACAGCCTTCCAATCGGCGCAACTGAAGCGCAACTACGCGACTGGCAAAACAAATACGGATTAAAACTGGCGTTTCAAGAACCTGACCATTATTACAGTTCCAACCTGCCCGAAGGCCATTTCCCCGTAAAAAAACATTGGTCCAAATTCAGCCCTTGCGATGCTTTTTTCTTATCTTTGACCATCCAAACCAATGAGCAAAAGCAAGTGGTAAAAAAAGAACTGAAAGCATTGGGCAGCTGCATATAAACCGTCTATGATTCAGATCGTCTGAAATCCAAAATCCGTTTTTCAGACGACCCGGACTTCGGATTTAAACTTTATCCATCATCAACATAAACTAACGCTCATCAATAAAGACTACAACATGAATTATCGCGAAATTATTAATGAACTAAATGAAAACCTACATGCATTTCCCGAAGCTGAAACCGTGTTTTCCGAAAAGCAGCCATGGTTGAAAGAACATTTTCTGCCTTGTATCAGTATCGACTTAGTGGAAATCAATCCCGAATGGAAAGGCATAACGCTGCATTTGATCAATCCGCAGGAACCGGGCGACGGCTTAATCGGCGAGCTGACGCAGTTCGCCCATAATGAATTTATCGGAATTAACTGGCTTTCATTCCGCTTGACTGAAGACAACCGTTACGAATTTTTGGGTGACGAGCGTTATTTTCTCCGCAGCCCGGCCAACAAACATTTGCTGACCGATCCGTATTTGGAAAAAGATTTTGCCGAAAACCTGAAAAACTATGCCGAACATAAAAAAGCATTTCAGGAAAAAACAGGGTATTACGGTGGAGAGCCCTATTACAGCGAGTATGACGGATTATTTCTG
This sequence comes from Neisseria sp. HMSC065D04, assembly GCF_001815675.1. Classification (NCBI taxonomy): domain Bacteria; kingdom Pseudomonadati; phylum Pseudomonadota; class Betaproteobacteria; order Neisseriales; family Neisseriaceae; genus Neisseria; species Neisseria sp. HMSC065D04. The sequence goes on along the minus strand of NZ_KV821518.1, from coordinate 100,188 downwards.
AACAGCTTGGGTGGAGAACGCATTGAAAGCAGCAACTGGTCAACCTCAGACGACATCCCGTCTGCTTACAAAATGACGCAAGACGAAGACGGGAACGTCACCATTACCCACAATGGCAATCGTTTTTACCATATCGCCTCAGCTTGCGGCTATTCCTATTCCCATGGCGCAGACAATATTGTCATGCTGTACGAGCCGATCAGCAGACTTGTTCTATTTACTTACGATTGGACATAAACCATGAGCGAATTAAACGACCAAACCTACGACACCATTTGCCGGCTTTGCGAACAAGGCGACACATTGGCGGAAGACGGGCAATACGCCGAGGCACTCGACCTTTATTGGCAGGCATGGGATTTGTTGCCCGAACCGAAAACCGACTGGGAAGCGGCAACATGGATTCTGGCAGCCATCGGCGATGCGGATTTCTTGAGCGGCGATTTTACCGCCGCGCACGAGCATTTAAGCCACGCTATGTATTGCCCGGACGCAATCGGCAACCCGTTTTTGCATTTGCGTTTAGGACAGGCGCAGTTTGAATTGGGCAATATGGAACGCGCCGCTGACGAGTTGATGCGCGCCTACATGGGTTTGGACGACGAAGCGTGGCTGGACGAAGACCCGAAATATCTGAATTTCTTAGCCACCGTGGCAGAAGGCATTGAAAACCACAGCCGAAAAAACCACTAATGCAATATAGGCTGCGCCCTGTTTTTCAGACGACCCGAACTTCAAACCAGTTATATAGTGGATTAACTCTAAATCAGGACAAGGCGACGAAGCCGCAGACAGTACAGATAGTACGTTCAGCACCTTAGAGAATCGTTCTCTTTGAGCTAAGGCGAGGCAACGCGCCGTACTGGTTTAAAGTTAATCCACTATAAAAGGTCGTCTGAAAACCGGTCCCACCTAAAACTCAAAAGGAATCCATCATGTACACCTGCACTTCCTGCGGCGAAAAACATGAAGACATGCCTGCGCTCTGTTTTGCCACTCCCGATCCCTATAACCAACTCAGTGAAGAAGAACGCATTGCTTATCAAGCGGAATGCGATTCTGATTTCTGTATCATCCGCTATCCCGACCAAACCGACCGTTTTATCCGCGCGGTGTTGCTTATTCCGATTATCGGGCATGAGGAAACGCTGGAATACGGCGTGTGGGTATCCGTCAGTGAAAAGAGTTTTAACGACTATCAAAGCGACTTTCACGACAATCCGGAAAACGTCGTTTATTTCGGCAGGATATGCAACCGGCTGCCCCCTTACGAATCCGACACCTTCGGTCTGCACTGCAATGTCGTTACCCAGTCCGACAACCGACGTCCCCTGCTGCAACTCCATCAAGGTAGCGAACATCCGCTGGTACGCGACTTTTATCACGGCATAGAATATGCCGAAGCGCAGGCAAGGATAGAGGCGGCATTCGGGGCAGACTATTAAGGACCAAATGACAAACCGCCCTCTATTGAACGAAACCATGCACAACGGCTCCCGCCTGTTCCTGCAACTGCCGCAAACCTACCCGCCGTCGAGCCTGCTGCGGCAAATTGTCCGCTTAGGCGGAACCATTACCGCCTTCGTTTCTGATGAAATAACAGGCGAAACGTGGATAGATTTCGGTTACAAGGGCTGGAAGTTCAGTATTCACAACCCATATGGTGAATATTGGTTTTTTGCCGAAAACAGTGAATGCCCCGAAGCTATATTGCAATCTATGATTCAGGTCGTCTGAAATCCAAAGTCCGGTTTTCAGACGACCTCAAATAAGGATCAACATGAAATACAAAGACCTACGCGACTTCATCGCCATGCTCGAACAGCAGGGCAAACTCAAGCGCGTCGCGCATCCCGTTTCCCCGCATTTGGAAATGACCGAAATCGCCGACCGCGTACTGCGTGCCGAAGGGCCGGCGTTGTTGTTTGAAAACCCGATTAAGCCCGACGGTACGCGCTACGACTATCCCATGTTGGCAAACCTGTTCGGCACGCCCGAACGCGTGGCGATGGGCATGGGCGCGGACAGTGTGTCGAAGCTGCGCGAAATCGGGCAGACGTTGGCGTATTTGAAAGAACCCGAACCGCCCAAAGGTATCAAAGACGCGTTTTCCAAACTGCCGCTGCTGAAAGACATTTGGAGCATGGCGCCGAACGTGGTGAAAAATGCGCCGTGTCAGGAAATCGTGCGGGAAGGTAAAGACGTTGATTTGTATAAACTTCCGATTCAACATTGCTGGCCGGAAGACGTTGCGCCTCTGGTAACATGGGGCTTGACCGTAACGCGCGGGCCGCACAAAAAACGCCAAAATCTCGGCATTTACCGCCAACAGTTAATCGGCAAAAACAAGCTGATTATGCGCTGGCTGTCGCATCGCGGCGGCGCGTTGGATTATCAGGAGTTCCGCAAACTCAATCCCGATACGCCGTATCCCGTCGCCGTCGTACTCGGCTGCGACCCTGCCACCATTTTGGGTGCGGTAACGCCCGTTCCCGATACCTTGAGCGAATACCAGTTTGCCGGACTGCTGCGCGGTTCGCGGACGGAACTGGTGAAATGTATCGGCAACGATTTGCAAGTGCCTGCCCGTGCAGAAATCGTGCTGGAAGGCGTCATCCATCCGAACGAAACCGCGTTGGAAGGCCCATACGGCGACCACACGGGCTATTACAACGAGCAGGACCATTTCCCCGTGTTCACGGTCGAACGCATTACCATGCGCGAAAACCCGATTTACCACTCCACCTACACGGGCAAACCGCCCGATGAACCCGCCGTTTTGGGCGTGGCGTTGAACGAAGTGTTCGTACCGCTCTTGCAAAAGCAGTTCCCCGAAATCACCGATTTCTATCTGCCGCCCGAAGGCTGCTCCTACCGCATGGCGGTGGTCAGCATGAAAAAACAGTACGCCGGACACGCCAAGCGCGTGATGATGGGCTGCTGGTCGTTCCTGCGCCAATTTATGTACACCAAATTCATCATCGTGGTCGATGACGACGTGAACGTGCGCGACTGGAAAGAAGTCATCTGGGCGGTAACCACGCGTATGGATCCCGTACGCGACACCGTTTTGATGGAAAACACGCCCATCGACTATCTCGACTTCGCCAGCCCCGTCAGCGGACTCGGCGGCAAAATGGGCTTGGACGCGACCAACAAATGGCCGGGCGAAACCGACCGCGAATGGGGGCGGGTGATCAAAAAAGACCCTGCGGTTACGGCTAAGATTGATGAGATTTGGGGGGAGTTGGGGTTGTGAACCAAAAGTGCAGGCTGCTTTTCGCACATTCAAAACCAGAAGCAGCCTGCACTTTGCTAAGGTCGTCTGAAAGCAGCGTTTCAACAAAATTTCCAAACAATATTAGGTATTTTTGAGTATGGAAACACGAAAAACATCCCGCCTAATCCTCCGCTCTTGGGCGCTGACCGATGCCGAAGCGGTGTATAAACAAGCCCGCAACCCTAAAATCGGAGCGATGTGCGGCTGGCCTCCTCATACCAGCGTGGCGGAAAGCCGCGAAATTATTGAACACGTCCTCCGCAAGCCGCATAGTTTTGCCATTTGCTTGGAAGATAATCAAGCGATAGGCAGCATCGGCCTACTTTTTCAAAACGACATCAATCTGCCGATGAGCGACCGTGAAGCGGAAATAGGTTATTGGCTGGGCGAGGATTTTTGGGGAAAGGGCTATGCAACTGAAGCGGTGCAATCAGTTGTCGCCTATGCTTTTGAGGAATTGTCTCTGGTGCGGCTTTGGGGTGGAATTTATCAGGAAAATACCCCTTCGCAACGCGTGCTGGAAAAATGCGGATTTTATCCTCATCACATTGAAGAACACTTCTTTTCCAAACCAACGGGTGAGACGCATAGGGCGGTAATATATGCGTTGGAGAAAGAGTAGTCGTCGGAATGTACTCGTAAAGCAACATATCTTGCTTGTTTTAAACCGCATTAAGCACTAAAAGGGTCGTCTGAAATCAAGTTTTCAGACGACCCTTTTAACCGATAAAACTTTACAATAACTTATCTAATTATTGCATGTTGCCGATACACCCCTGATTTAAAACTCATTCACTCTGAAGCAATCGCCCCGCCACCAGATACCCAAACCCCACTGCCGATATTTCGAACAGCATTTTTTTGGCTATATAAAGCATTACTTTACAGATTTTTTGATATAATTTTGACTATCCGTTTAGATAACCCGTTGATACCACCCTCTGCGTGTTTTCAGACGGCCTATCAAAAATATAACTTGTTTTCCAAATAAAAGGCCGCCCGCTCTATGCACGAAACTTTTTCCCTCGCACCCATCGTTATCGTCCTCCTTGTTTCCGTCATTACGGTGATTTATTGCCGTAAATTCAACATTCCTTCCATGCTCGGTTATCTTTTAGTCGGCTTTATCGCCGGTCCGGGTATGTTGAAGCTGATTCCTCAAGGCCATGCGACTGATTATCTGGGCGAAATCGGTATCGTATTCCTGATGTTCAGTATCGGTCTCGAATTCTCCCTACCCAAGCTCAAAGCGATGCGCCGTTTGGTGTTCGGGCTGGGCGGTTTGCAGGTCATTGTGACCATGTTGTCGATTATCGGCATTTTGATGTTGATGGGCGTCAGCTTTAATTGGGCGTTTGCCGCAGCAGGGGCGATGACCATGTCGTCCACGGCAATCGTCAGCCGCATCCTGTCCGAAAAAACCGAATTAGGACAGCCGCACGGTCAAATGGCGATGGGCGTCTTGTTGATGCAGGATATTGCCGTCGTACCGCTGATGATCCTGATTCCCGCGTTGTCAGGAAAGGGCGATGAAGGCAGCTTGGGAGCGGCGCTCGGTCTTGCCGGATTGAAAATGCTGGTCACGCTGGGCGTATTATTCGTCGTCGGCAGCAAGGTGATGTCGCGTTGGTTCAGACTGGTCGCCAAACGCAAGTCGTCTGAATTGTTCATGATCAACGTCCTGCTGGTAACCTTGGGCGTAGCTTATCTGACCGAACTGGAAGGCTTGTCGATGGCATTGGGCGCATTCGTCGCCGGTATGCTGCTTTCGGAAACAGAATACCGTTTCCAAGTGGAAGACGACATCCGTCCGTTCCGCGATATTCTGCTCGGCTTCTTCTTTATCACGGTCGGCATGAAACTGGATATCCAGGCTTTAATCGGCGGCTGGCAGCAGATTCTGATTTTGCTGGCAATCCTGCTGGTATTGAAAGCATTGGTCGTCTTTTTTATCGCCTTGCATATGAAGCATCCGATTGCGGACAGCTTGAAAACAGCCCTCTACTTGGCACAAGGCGGCGAATTCGGTTTTGTGATGTTAAACATCTCCAGCAAAATGAATATGGTGTCGCCCGAGCTGGAGCAGGCAGCTACGGCAGCGATTCTGTTGTCCATGATTATCGCCCCATTCATCTTGGGCAGCAGCGATGCCATCGTCAGCCGTTTTGTCAAATCAAGCTGGGATATGAAGGCATTGGATTTGCACAGCATGTTGGTAGAAACCATGAGCAAATCCGACCACGTCCTGATTATCGGTTTCGGACGCGGCGGTCAGACCGTCGGACGCGTCTTGGCTCAGGAAAACATCCCCTACTTCGCCCTCGACCTTGATATCGGCAGGGTTCAGGTGGCGCGCAATGCGGGCGAGCCGGTTTCGTTCGGCGATGCCAAGCGGCGGGAAGTCTTGGAAGCCGCAGGTTTGGAACGCGCCAAAATGGTGGTCATTACCCTGAACAATATGCACGAAACCCAGCATGTTCTCGACAATATCATGTCACTGCATCCGAGTATGCCCGTGTATGTTCGGGCGACCAATGACGATTACGTCAAAATCTTCACAGATATGGGCGCAGAAGAAGCAGTATCCGATACCAAAGAAACCAGCTTGGTGCTGGCAAGCTACGCCATGTTGGGCAATGGCGCGACATACAGCCACGTTTATCAAACCATTACCAACATCCGACACAGCCGCTACGCCTCTCTGGAAGGCTTGTTTGTCGGCAGCGATGATGAAAACGGATTCGGTGAAGAAGGCAAATCCATATGCCGCCACGCCTTCCCTCTGACCGGCGAAGCCTACGCCATCGGCAAAACCATCCGTGATTTGCCTTTGGATAACGCCGGCATCAAACTTCTATTTATCCGCCGCAACACAAGCAGGATAGAAAACCCCGACTTGGATTTCCAGCTTCAACCGAATGATATTTTGGTCGTCGCAGGCAGACAGGAGGAAATTATTTCTTTTGAAAACTGGAGTTTGCAAGGAAATACCTAATACACTGAAAAATAAAGCTTGCGCGGCAGATGCTTTTTTGATTTAATAGCGTCTTCGCAAATACAGCGACAAGGGTGATTAGCTCAGTTGGTAGAGCGTCTGCCTTACAAGCAGAATGTCGGCGGTTCGACTCCGTCATCACCCACCAGTTTTCCTTTCATTGTTGCAAAACAATGATGCGCGGTGGTAGCTCAGTTGGTTAGAGTACCGGCCTGTCACGCCGGGGGTCGCGGGTTCGAGCCCCGTCCGCCGCGCCAAATTTCAAAAATACTGACATCGTCGGTATTTTTTATTTTAGGGTGATTAGCTCAGTTGGTAGAGCGTCTGCCTTACAAGCAGAATGTCGGCGGTTCGACTCCGTCATCACCCACCAGTTTTCCTTTCATTGTTGCAAAACAATGATGCGCGGTGGTAGCTCAGTTGGTTAGAGTACCGGCCTGTCACGCCGGGGGTCGCGGGTTCGAGCCCCGTCCGCCGCGCCAAATTTTAAAAATACCGGCTTTTGCCGGTATTTTTTTGCGCGTAAGAAACGAACGTAGAAAAAGAGCGGTATTTAGTTTTTCAGACGACGTGCATTAGGAAGGTCGTCTGAAAAGCTTCAATCAGCGTTCTCATCGCGTTTATCATACTTTCTCAGGAAAATCACTGTCCAAATCAAGCTGATTAAAATACTGCCAAAAAAGGCAATCTCAAAGAAAACAACCAAATCCCCGAGGCAGCTGACTCCGCAATTTCCGCTATTACTGCTCAGAAAATCATTAATATAAGCGACAACATAAAGAATTGCCACAAACTCAGGAATAGCCATCAACCAAATACCTAAAACATTCAACCATTTCATCAGCGTCTTACAACCTCTTTTTTAGCATTTAGGCAGTATATATGACAGTATGACAGAAGACAATGCACCAGCGATGGCCACATACAGACTGAACATGCCGAAAAAGAAAAGATTTCTCCCCCTTCCACTCCATCATCTGAAGGAAAATCAAAGAGGAAAAAATCCAATAATATAGTGGATTAAATTTAAATCAGGACAA
>NZ_KV821518.1:82218-92773 GCF_001815675.1 Neisseria sp. HMSC065D04 | reverse complement strand
CCGTACTGGTTTAAAGTTAATCCACTATAAAATGCCGCAAAACCTACCGCTTTCAGACGACCTTATCAGACTGTTGAGGCTTAACTCAATCTGCACTTACTGCTTCGATAACTACATGAACATGAAAGCAGGTATCGAATTACTGATTTTTTTCTTGAAGGAATTGATTAAAGTTTAAAAAAAAGCTATTCAATGCCATTTCTTCATCGTAATAGAGGGAAAATAGTAATTTATCCCATGAAACGCTATATCGATCAATGTTGAACTTTGCTTGAATCCAGTCTGTAAATTCTATTAGTATTTCTGAATTATCTGTTTGTTTAGGATTTCTAAAATGCCAACCATCTAGAAAAGCTTTTAAGCAAAAAATACTATTGCGTCCAATATACATTGCCGGCCTTTTTTCTATTTCTAAAATAAGCTTTACAATGTTATTCTGCATTTTTAATCTTTCCAAAAAGAAACTACCGAATGCCCCATAATACTTCTTCGTAAACTCTGCGAACGGCATTTACTCTAAACTCTCATCCCACGCGCTACAAGATTCATATCCCTTTTCTTTTTTAAAAGGTCGTCTGAAAACGAAATTCACGAAGTAAATTACCGTTTACTCCTACAAAAAACCCTCTTCCCGCAAAAACTTCTCCAGCCTCTCCGCAAATACCTTATAGCCCGCCGCGTTGGCGTGTATTTGATCGGATTTCAACTTCTCATCACTCAAAATTTCAGACCATGCGCCTTCAAACAAAGGGATTTTGTATTGTTCGGCAAGTTCCTGATAAAGCGGGTGATCGCTCAAATGACCGAACAATGCGCCGACGCTCAGGTGCGGTACGCCCACTAAGACGGTGGGGATGTTTTCCTTCTGCACGCCTTCGATGATTTTGGCGATATTGGCACGGGTTTCAGCTTCGGGAAATTTACGCAAGAAGTCGTTGCCGCCTATGCTGATAATCACAAGCTTGGGTTGGCGTTGCAACAGCGCGGGCAGGCGCGACAGGGCTTGTGCGGAGGTATCGCCGGAAATGCCGCCATTGATGATGTCCCAACCGGTCAGCTTTTGCAGTTGCGCGGGATAGGATTCGGCAGGGTCTGCGCCGTAGCCGTAGGTGAGCGAATCGCCCAAAGCAAGTACGGTACTGCCTGCGGCAATTTTCGTCTGCTTCTTGCCGGATTTACTGCCGCAAGCTGCAAGCAGCAAAACGCTTGCGTAAGTAAGGAATGTTCTTCGTGTGAGCATATTTTGTTTCTGATTCTTGAAAGTATCACGGAAGCTGCCGCGTTAATTTTGTACATCTTGATCTTGAAGATGGAAAGTGATAGGCATCCTAAATTCCATCCATACAGGTTTGCCATCTTTAACGTTAGGTAAAAAGATGCCTCCCATTGCCCCTTTCCTTGCCGCATTATCCAACATGTTATAACCTGATCTTTTTATCACTTTGATGCTCTCCAATTTACCCTCCGGCGAAACTACGCCCCCCAATATAACCTCACCCTCATCCCCATTTTCCCATGCTACAGGAGGATAAGGAATGTTCACCCGTCGATATAAACCGCCTTCATAGTTGTCGTTTTCCCCATAGAGCAAGTAAATATGTTCCGCATAAGACGGAACGTTTTGACACACGCTCCGCACCTCGCCGTTTGCATTGGTTTGATCAGAGCAAGTTTGAGCAGGTTCATATCGCTTCGGACGCTTCTGCGCCAATGCGGCTTTGCACAATGCCGTTCCTGCCGACTGATCACGGCACACTGCGCCATCAACCCTGCCTTTTTTATTAATGACGGACAATACCGGCAACACGCCGCCCTTACGCCCGTCAGGCGTCGGAATAACCACCACTTGCGGGTTTGCTGCCTGCGGACGTTTTAAGATTTTTTCAACAGGCGGCAGTTTTTTGCCCGGCATGGTGGAACCTGCAGTCAGAAGAGTGGGCAGCATCAAGAGTGTTAAAGCGGATAGTTTGAACAGGTTCATTTTTTGTTTTCTTTATGTTTGATGATTTATCTTGTAGGGTTATTAAAAAGATTATGACATAGAAAATAGGGAAAACCTGAATTTCAAAGGACAAAATCTGCCCCAAGGTCGTCTGAAAACAGTTATTTCTGAAACCGGCAAAGCAAGTTGCCTCAAAACCCGTTTTCAGACGACCTCTGCCCATTTCGGGCGGCATTTTAAAACTTCTTGATAAACCGGACAGCTTTCAATATGCGCACCGGGCAGGTAGCCGGTACTCATTAAAAATTCGCCGACGATTTCGCCGCCGACAAATTTGAAATGTTTCTTAAAGAGCTTTACCCACCCGGCTTTATCGAGCGGATGGTTCGTATCGAGCCAGTGTTTGAACGAGCCGTATTTCTGTTGCAACTTTTTGATTTGTCGGGCGTTGTAAATGACGGCATTGATTTTCAGGCGGTTGCGGACGATGCCTGCGTCGGCAAGCAGGCGTTCGATGTCGGCTTCGTCGAATGCGGCGACAGCGTCGATGTCGAAATCTTTAAATGCAGCCCGAAACGCCTGCTGCTTCTTCAGCATCAACGTCCAGCTCAAACCCGCCTGATTGATTTCCAACACCAGCCGTCCGAACAACTCATTGTCGTCTGAAATCGGAAAACCGTATTGCTTATCGTGGTAATGTTTGTTGGGGTTGTCCGTATCGTTTGGGAGTGCGGCAACAAATTCGCAGTAATTCATGTTCTATCGGTCAAGCGCAACAAAGGTCGTCTGAAAACCTAAAACAGGGTTTCAGACGACCTTTCACAATCGAAACGCGGCAATATGCCTGCCGCGCCATTTTAAAATCAATCCACTTCGCCCGCGTATTGCTCGGCGGTCAGCAAGCCGTCGTAGTCGGCTGGATTGGCAGGTTTGATTTTGAAGAACCAGCCTGCGCCGTAAGGATCGCTGTTGGCAGTTTCCGGCGCGCTGGGCAAATCTTCGTTGACGGCAACGACTTCGCCTGCAATCGGCGCGTACACGTCGGACGCGGCTTTCACAGACTCAACCACACCGGCTTGTTCTTCGGCGGCAAGGTTCGCACCGACTTCGGGCAGCTCGACGAACACGATGTCGCCCAACAACTCTTGCGCGTGGTGGGTAATGCCGACGGTAACGGTACCGTCGTCTTCAAGGCGCAGCCATTCGTGGCTGGCAACGTATTTCAGTTCGGCTGGGATGTTGTTGCTCATGGTTTGGTTCTCCTTTAAGAACGGTTTAATTTAGCTAGTAGTGAATCTCGCGATACTCTCCTACTAAGTGTAAGTGTATAAGCAAACCTTACAAACAAAAAACTTTATGAATCCTAGTATCTGAATATTGATATGGGCCATGAATAGAAGCCGACCAGCCATGTAAATCAACAATTCTTTCCAAATGCTTGAATTGCACTTTCCAATCTACATAAACTCTCCATTCTTCAAAATCAATATCTTTCACAATACCCAACGCTCTAACTTCCATTTTTTGTTCAGGTACACTATGAATTTTCTTTACTGCTATCTTATCTCCAATAGAAATCTCCTTGAATTTTTCAATCTGCCTTTCTATTGAATTTGGTCCTTTACTTTCTTCCCCCGTTGGAACCTTCTTATTCCAACAATACCAATAACCCCGTTCTATAAAGCTCTCTAAGGCATCATCCACACCACCAAACATGGCACCTACAATCCAATAATTCATCACAACAAACTTTCTTTTTTATTTGAATACCATTTCTAACTTCTTAATTTAGGTAAATCAATACCCATTTTTTATTTCAGACGACCTTTACTTTGACAAAGGTCGTCTGAAACCTTCTGACTATTTTCAATCAAACTGTTTCTGTCCGTTGCGCACAAACGGCAGCTTCAATACGCGCACGTCCACCTCTTTGCCGCGTATCAGCACTTTGGCGGTATCGCCGTCAAAATCTTTCGGAACGCGGGCGATGGCGATGGATTGTTTCAGGCTGGGCGAGAATACGCCGCTGGTGGTTTCGCCTTTGCCTTTGTCGGTCAACACTTCCATATGCGCGCGCAGGATGCCGCCTTTGTCGAGCAGCAAACCGACTTGTTTGACGGCAACGCCTTTTTCTTTCAATGCCAACAAGGCGGCTTTGCCGACGAAATCGCGGTTTTCGTCTTTCAAATCAACCGTCCAGCCCATGCCTGCTTCGAGCGGGCTGGTGTCGTCGTCCATATCGTTGCCGTAAAGGTTCATGCCGGCTTCCATGCGCAGGGTGTCGCGCGCGCCGAGGCCGCAGGGCTGTACGCCGGCTTGTTGCAGGGCTTTGAAAAATGCGACGGCTTCGGTGCCGGGCAGGATGACTTCGACGCCGTCTTCGCCGGTGTAGCCGGTGCGGGCGACAAACCAGTCGTTGCCCAAATCCGCGCCTTGGAACGGTTTGAGATTATTGACGACATCCGCCCATTCGGGTTTGACGGTCAGGAGTTTTTCGATGGCTTTAGGACCTTGTACGGCAAGCATACCGAGGTCGTAGCGCGGGTTGAAGGCGACGCCGAATTCTTGTCCGACTTTGTGGAACTGGGCGGTGTCTTTTTCGCGGGTCGCGCCGTTGGATACGATGCGGTATTGGGTTTCGGCTTCGTTGGTGCGGTAAACGATCAAGTCGTCAATCACACCACCGTTGTCGTTGAGCAGCGCGGAATAAAGGGCTTTGCCGACGAAGGCGAGTTTGGCAACGTCGTTGGCAATCAGTTTGCGGAAAAAGGCTTTGGCGTTCGCTCCGGCGACATCGGTAACGAGCATGTGGGATACGTCGAACATACCTGCGTCGGTGCGCACGGCTTCGTGTTCGGCGATTTGCGAACCATAATGGATGGGCAGCTCCCAGCCGGCAAAATCGACCAGCTTCGCGCCTGCATCTTGATGGGCTTGGTGAAACGGGGTGGTTTTCAGGGCAGTCATTCTCAGCTTCTCCGGATTTATTGTTCAGATGCCGTCCGCACATAAGCAGCGCGGAAGACCCTATCTGTCCTTGAACCTGAGATTTTCGGCATACCCGCTTGATGTCAAACCAGTCTGCTCACTGCTTTGCGCGGTTGTCTGAATGGTGGTTCAGACGGCCTTCTCCCCTTCGGTGGGTGCGATTGCACCGCTCTCCAGATGTTTTATTTCAATGTGCAGTCCCTGTTGCCTGAGCGATTTAAGGGCATCTGCGCCTTCGGCGGCTACATGTAACCTGATGTAGCTCTCTCCTGCACATGCCCCGATTATGGCTTGAAAAGGCGGTTTGGGCAAGCCGTCTTTTATATGGCTGCCATTCGTTTTGCCCAAATTGGCTAAAGCCTGTTTGCAGATATGAAATTAAATCAATTTGTTTGCATCCATACTTTTTAACACAGATTATTTTCAAAAATACTTTTTCATTGGTTGATTGTATGTTAAGTAAATGTTATTTGTTATATACTCTGCCTGACTGGTCAATCTGAACGTTCACACGAACGCTATCCGACTTATTTCCATCTTATACAGCAACAGGGAGCAAACTAAATGACACCGATAACCTTGGATAAAACCGACCTTAAAATCTTACAAGTCCTACAAGAAAACGGCAGATTGACCAATGTCGAATTATCCGAGCGGATCGCGCTTTCCCCCTCCCCCTGCCTGCGCCGCCTGAAGCAATTGGAAGACGCGGGCATCATCCGCCAATATGCCGCCCTGCTCTCCCCCGCAGCCGTCCATTTGGGCTTGCAGGCATTTATCCGCGTTTCCATCAGCAAAGCAAAAGATGCGCGTGAAGACTTTGCGCAATCGGTGCAAGAATGGCCCGAAGTATTGAGCTGCTTCGCCCTGACCGGCGAAACCGACTACCTGCTCCACGCATTTTTCACCGATATGAACTCATTTTCCCATTTCGTTTTGGATACGCTCCTGTCTCACCACGGCGTACAAGACGCGCAGTCCAGCTTCGTGTTGAAAGAAATCAAAAACACAACCGCCCTGCCGCTGGGACACCTCATCCCCGATTAAAGGCAAAACTCAAAGGTCGTCTGAAAACGTAAACCCTGTATTTCTCAGCGTTTTCATTTTCAGACGACCTTTTTCCGTCCTAACGGCGATATCCTGAGAACAGAGAATTTCATGCTATACTTGAGAACTATTTTTAATTAAATCAAATCCTAATTCCCGCATGACTACCCCTGACTCCGCCACCGTAACCGACCACACCCGCCAATGGCTCGAAAAAGCCGTCATCGGACTCAATCTCTGCCCCTTCGCCAAAGCGCCGCACGTCAAAAACCTCGTGCGCATCAGCGTCAGCCAAGCCCGCCATCTGGACGGTTTCCTCGAAGACCTCGACCGCGAATTGCAGCTTTTGGGCGACACGCCCGCCGACGAGCTGGAAACCACCCTGCTTGTCCACCCGACCCTTTTTCCCGACTTCGACACCTTCAACCAAATGCTCGACATTGCCGATGCCGCCGTTGTCGACAACGGTTTGGAAGGCATTGTCCAAATCGCCCCGTTTCATCCCGATTTCCAATTTGAAGGCACGGATTCAGACGACATCGGCAACTACACCAACCGCTCGCCCTACCCCACCCTGCACCTCATCCGCGAAGACAGCATTGCCAAAGCCGCACAAGCCTTCCCCGACGCCTCCGCCATTTTCGAGCGCAACATCGCCCTGCTCGAAAAAATGGGACACGAAGGCTGGGACAAGCTCGATATTCCCCGCTGCCCGTTTGATCACGGCAAAACCAAAGCATCCGAATAAGATTTCCAACAAAACAACATGATTCGCTACTTACTCATCTTTTGCGGCGCAGTTTCCTTTCTCTTAGGCATCATCGGCATTTTTCTGCCGATTATGCCCACCACCCCCTTCATCATCCTTGCCGCCGCCTGCTGGGCAAGAGCCTCGCCCCGTTTCCACCGCTGGCTGCACCAACACCGCTATTTCGGCCCCATGATACAAAACTGGGAAAACAACGGCGCCGTCCCGCGCAAAGCCAAAATCTTCGCCATCAGCATGATGAGCCTATCCTGCATCTTCATGTTTTGGCGCTTTCCCGAAAAATGGTGGATAGGCGCGGCGTCCACATTGGGCTGCGGCTGCGTCGCCGTCTGGATGTGGCTGCGTCCCGAACCCTGATTCGCATCCAAAACACAAGGTCGTCTGAAAACGCAGTTTCCGTTCCGAAACCGTATTTTCAGACGACCTTTTGTCATTTCAAACCATCGGTTTTAAAATATCCGCAACACAAACTGCCAAAAGGAAAACCGCCATGGCACAATTCTTCGCCATCCACCCCGACAACCCGCAGGAACGCCTGATCAAACAGGCCGCCGACATCGTCCGCAGCGGCGGGGTCATCGTGTACCCCACCGACTCCTGCTACGCGCTCGGCTGCAAACTCGGCGACAAAGCAGCGATGGAACGCATCCTCGCCATCCGCAAAATCGACTTGAAACACCACCTGACCCTCATGTGCGCCGATTTGAGCGAATTGGGCACTTACGCCAAAGTCGATAACGCCCAATTCCGCCAGCTCAAAGCCGCCACCCCGGGCAGCTACACCTTCATCCTGCAAGCCACCAAAGAAGTCCCCAACCGCACGCTGCACCCGAAACGCAAAACCATAGGCCTGCGCGTTCCCGACAACAACATCGCCTTGAGCCTGTTGCAGGAATTGGACGAGCCGCTGCTCAGTTGCACCCTGATGCTGCCCGAAGACGACGAGCCGCTGACCGACCCTTACGAAATCCGCGACCGCCTCGAACACAGCGTCGATTTGGTGATTGACGGCGGCTGGTGCGGCACCGAGCCGACCACCGTCATCGACATGACCGATGGTACGGAACTCATCCGCCAGGGCAAAGGCGACACCGCCCTATTCGGTCTGTAAACCCCAAAAACATATAGTGGATTAACTTTAAATCAGGACAAGGCGACGAAGCCGCATACAGTACAGATAGTACAGGCGAGGCAACGCGCCGTACTGGTTTAAAGTTAATCCACTATAAAAGGTCGTCTGAAAACCCGAATCAGTTTTCAGACGACCTTTTGACATTGCCCTAGCCGAAAACAATCGGCTTATTCGGAAATCAACGATGCTGCGGATTGTAGCGGTTTTCCAAGCGCAGGAACACCCAGCCCAAGAAAGTCGTCATCAAGAGGTAAATCAGCGCAACGGTATAGAGCGGTTCTTCATAAACGGAATAGCGGCCGCTAATCGTACTTTGTACATAAGCCAGCTCCGCCACGGCGATAACTGACAACAGCGAGCTGTCTTTCAAAAGCGTAATAAATTCGCTGGCAAGCGGCGGCAGCATACGGCGCAACGCCTGCGGGAGAATCACATAGCGCATCGCCTGCGGATAAGTCAGACCCAGCGAACGCGCCGCTTCCATCTGACCGCGGTCGATGGACTGGATGCCCGCGCGGAAAATCTCGCAGATATATGCGCCGGAGTTGGCGATCAAGGCAAGCGAACCGGCAATCAGCGCGCCGTAAGAGCGTCGGATTTCCACCGCCTCGTCGCCGTTGATCAGCAAACCGTCGGTAGGATGGACGAAAAACGGGAACCAGACGTAAGACCAAATCACAATCTGCACAAACAGCGGCGTACCACGGAACAGCGTTACATACAGCAGCGAAACCTTACGCAAAACCCAAGCCAGCGCGCGCATGGGCGCACCCGCTTTTTCCAGATGAATCAAGCGCGCCAGCGCGAGCAGCAGACCCAATACGGAGCCGCCCGCCGTCGCCACTACGGTCAAGCCCAGCGTCGTCAGCGCGCCGTAGAAAAACATCCAGCGGTATTCGTAAATAATGTCAAACCGAAAATCCATACTCGTCCGCCTGTCTAAAACTCTGGGAAACGGTTTGCGGCAGCCGCCCGATTCCCGAACATTGGAAAAATGAAACTCGATATTTTACAAGAAAATACATTTTTTGAATGCCTTTTTGTTAAATTAATCGGGTTGCATCCGTTTTTTTTACATTTCCCCATCCGTCGCGCCTATCCGCCAATCGTCGCACTCGAATCCGTTTTCTTCTGAAAAAACAACGCAAAACAATCCCGATATGCCGCCGCAAAATTGACCGTCCCGACAAAAAGGCGGATAATCCGCCCATCCTTAAAACACCGTTTCAGACGACCTTTTCCCGTGATTTAAAAGGTCGTCTGAAACCTTTTATAAAGCACGAACATGAAAGCACCCGAACTCCTCCTTCCCGCCGGCGGCCTCGAACGTATGCGCGCCGCCTACGATTACGGCGCAGATGCCGTTTATGCCGGCAGCCCGCGTTACTCCCTGCGCGCCCGCAACAACGAATTTGCGAAACTCGACGTCCTCGAGCAAGGCATTAAAGAAGCGCACGAGCGCAACAAAAAATTCTTTTTGACCGTCAACACCCTGCCGCACAATTCCAAACTCAAAACCTTCGTCGCCGACATGGAGCCGCTGATTGCCATGAAACCCGACGCACTGATTATGGCGGATCCGGGTTTGATTATGACCGTGCGCGAAAAATGGCCGGAGATGCCGATCCACCTGTCCGTACAGGCCAACACCACCAACTACTGGGGCGTGAAATTCTGGCAGAACATCGGCGTCGAGCGCATCATCCTGTCGCGCGAATTGAGCATGGAAGAAATCGCCGAAATCCGCCAAGAATGCCCCGACATCGAACTCGAAGTCTTCATCCACGGCGCATTGTGCATCGCCTACTCAGGCCGTTGTCTATTGTCGGGCTATTTCAACCACCGCGACCCCAACCAAGGCACCTGCACCAACTCCTGCCGCTGGGACTATAAAGTCCACAACGCCACTGAAAGCGATGCGGGCGATGCCCAGCTTCTGCAAGGCTTCAACTTTGAAAAAGCCCAAGAAGAAGCCAACCAAAACTTCGAAGGCATCAACGGTCAGAAACGCCACCCCTACGCCGACAAAGTCTTCCTGATTGAAGAGTCCAACCGCCCCGGCGAAATGATGCCGATTATGGAAGACGAACACGGCACCTACATCATGAATTCCAAAGACCTGCGCGGTATCGAAGTCGTCGAAAAACTCGCCAAAATCGGCGTGGACAGCCTCAAAGTCGAAGGCCGCACCAAGTCGCTCTACTACGTCGCCCGCGTCGCCCAGTCCTACCGCAAAGCGATTGACGATGCCGTCGCAGGCCGTCCGTTTGACTACGGCTTGTTGAGCGAACTCGAAGGCCTCGCCAACCGCGGCTACACTTCAGGCTTCCTCGAACGCCACCAAACCCAAGACTATCAAAACTACCTCAGCGGCCATTCCACCGCCAAACAAAGCCAATACGTCGGACACGTTACCGAAATCGATGCCGAAGGCTGGGCAACGGTGGAAGTCAAAAACCGCTTCGCCGTCGGCGACACCTTGGAAATCATCCACCCCGAAGGCAACCAAACCATTACGCTGGAACAAATGACCCGCAAAGGCACAGCCGTCGAAGTCGCTCCGGGCAACGGCATCCAAGTCAAAATCCCGAATATGCAGGGCAAAGAAAAAGCCTTGCTGGCGCGGGTCATCAAATAATCATGAGGTCGTCTGAAAATTTTCAGACGACCTTTGTTT